>JAFSGG010000067.1 GCA_017434775.1 Clostridia bacterium | reverse complement strand
TGCTGCTTTTATGTGCTTCAGATGCCGAAACGCTTCTTGAAGCGGTCCACACGCCCGCCGGTGTCCACCAGCTTCTGCTTGCCGGTGTAGAACGGATGACACTTGGAGCAAATTTCAACCTTCAGTTCCTTCTTGGTGGAACCGGTTTCCCAAGTTTCGCCGCACACGCAACGAACGATCGCCTTCTGATAATTCGGATGGATCTTTTCCTTCATGCCAATTTCACCTCTTTTTCCATTACGGATGGCAGATTCATGGGTGGCTGCCCATGAGCCGCAGGAATGATTATAACACGGATTTTTACCCATTGCAAGGCTTTTTGGAAATTTCAGCAGGCAAAACCCGGCTTTTTTACAATTTTCTTCCCTTATTTCAGCTGATCCAGATCGAAAGGCGTGGTCTGGTAGACGAAATAATTAAGCCAGTTGCAATAGAGCAGATTGGCGCCGCTGCGCCAGGAAACGATGGGATCCTTTTCCGGGTCATCGCCGGGGTAATAATTCTTCGGCACTTCGATGGGCTTGCCGGCGGCCACGTCCCGCTTGTATTCCTTTTCCAGGGTCAAAGGATCGTATTCCGAATGGCCGGTGATGAAGATCTGCCGGCCGTTCTTGGTGGCCATGGCGTAGATGCCCGCTTCTTCGGAGGAAGCCAGAATTTTGATTTCCGGCACCTTTTCCACATCTTCCCTAAGGATCGTAGTATGGCGGCTGTGGGGCACCATGAACACGTCGTCAAAGCCCCGGAAGAGAATGGATTTTTCATAGTCCCTCTTGTGGGGAAACACACCGAACATTTTCTTCTCCAGCGGCACTTTGGGCACGCCGAAGTGGTAATACAGCCCGGCCTGGGCTCCCCAGCAGATGTGGAAAGTGGAATGGACGTGGGTTTTGCTCCATTCCATAATTTCGCACAGTTCCGGCCAGTAATCCACCGCTTCAAATTCCATCTGCTCCACCGGCGCCCCGGTGATCACCAGCCCGTCGAAGTTGAGATGTTTCACTTCATCGAAGGTCTTGTAGAAAGCCAGCATGTGCTCTTCGGAGGTATTTTTGCTCTGGTGGGAAGCGGTTTTCACCAGCGTCAGTTCCACCTGCAGGGGTGTATTGCCAAGCAGCCGGGACAATTGGGTTTCGGTATCGATTTTTGTGGGCATCAGGTTCAAAAGCATAATACGCAGGGGACGGATATCCTGGCTGGCCGCCCGCAGTTCTGTCATGACAAAAATGTTTTCTTCCTGCAAAGTAGCTGCTGCCGGCAGCCCGTTTGGAATTTTGATGGGCATAAATTCTGTAACTCCTTACACTTGCTCAAGCGCCTGGGCAATATCTTCGATCAGATCTTCCTTGCTCTCCAGACCGCAGGAGAAACGCACCAGATCCCCGGGTACGCCGGCAGCAATCAGTTCTTCTTCGTTCATCTGGCGATGGGTGGCGCTGGCCGGATGCAGGCAGCAGGTGCGGGCATCCGCCACATGGGTTTCAATGGCCGCCAGCTTCAGGGCCGCCATGAAGGTTTCCGCCGCCTTGCGGCCGCCCTTCACGCCAAAGGAAACCACGCCGCAGGTGCCGTTGGGAAGATACTTTTTCGCCAGGTCATAATATTTATTGCCCGGCAGCCCGGCATAATTGACCCAGGCAATCTTATCATGCTGCTGCAGGTATTCCGCCACAGCCTGGGCATTTTCGCAGTGCCGCTGCATGCGCACATGTAAGCTTTCCAGCCCCAAATTCAGGATGAAAGCGCTCTGGGGCGCCGGGGTGCAGCCAAAGTCCCGCATGAGCTGAGCCGTGGCCTTGGTGATGTAAGCACCGCCCTGGCCGAACTTTTCGGCATAGGTGATGCCGTGGTAGCTATCGTCCAGGGTGCACAGGCCGGGGAATTTGTCCGCATGGCTAAGCCAGTCAAATTTACCGCTGTCCACAATGCAGCCACCCACCGCTGCGCCGTGGCCGTCCATGTACTTGGTGGTGGAATGGGTGACAATATCGGCGCCGTGTTCGAAAGGACGGCAGTTGACAGGGGTGGCGAAGGTATTATCCACAATCAGCGGCACGCCGTGGGCATGGGCTGCCCGGGAAAATTTTTCAAAATCGAAAATAGCCAGCGCCGGATTGGCAATGGTTTCGCCGAAAACCGCCTTGGTGTTGGGCCGGAAAGCCGCTTCCAGTTCTTCTTCCGTGCAGTCGGGGGAAACGAAGGTGAACTCCACGCCCATACGCTTCATGGTGACGGCAAAGAGGTTATAGGTGCCGCCGTAGATGGCAGAAGTGGACACCACATGATCGCCGTTACCCGCGATATTGAACACCGCAAAGAAATTGGCAGACTGACCGGAAGAGGTGAGCATGGCCGCGGTGCCGCCTTCCATTTCGCAGATCTTGGCCGCCACATAATCGCAGGTGGGGTTCTGCAGCCGGGAATAGAAATAGCCGCTGGCTTCCAGGTCAAAAAGCTGGCCCATGGCTTCGCTGGTGGCATACTTGAAGGTGGTGGACTGGATGATGGGAATCTGCCGGGGTTCGCCATTGCCGGGGGTGTAGCCGCCCTGGACGCACTTGGTTTCCATTCTTCTATTGCTCATAAAATATCCTTCCTTTCTTTTCAAGAAAAAACACCCGTCCCAAAGCTTTGCTTGAGACGGGTGGAAATAACCCGCGGTACCACTCAAATTGCATTGTTGCCAATGCCACCTCTTGGAGCGCCTTTACGCCCTGTGCTTTCACGCAGCCATACGGGAAGCCCTACAAACTTTCGTTCCTCGAACTTCCGGCTCGGGAGCCATAGACCCTTGGAAATGCCCGCTTATCGGCTTTCACCTGCCGCCGACTCTCTGGAAGCTTCTCTTTCCGGCCCTCTCCGTCATTGCCGTTGCGAAGATGATACCATGCAAAAAAGGGAAAGTCAATGGAATACGCCGTCTTTTTCCTGTTTTTGCTTATTTATCAATGCGGAAAATGCCGCACTTGAGGTACTGCGTTTCGATGGCATTGGGCAGGATGGGATGATCCTTGCCCTGGGTGCGGTATTCCACCTGGAAAAGATTCACCCGGGCATCCTGCGCGGCGGATTTGACAATGTTCATAAACATATCCGGCAGGATATGCTGGCTGCAGGAACAGGTAACCAGATACCCACCGTTTTTCACCAGCTGCATGCCCCGCAGGTTGATTTCCTTATAACCCCGGGTAGCCGCATCAATATTGGCCCTGGATTTGGTGAAGGCCGGTGGGTCCAATATCACCACGTCAAATTGATTCCCGGCAGCGCACTGCTCCTTCAGATAATCAAAGGCGTTAGCCGCCACAAATTCCACGTTGTCAAAGCCGTTGAGGGCGGCGTTTTCCCGGGCACATTCGCAGGCAAATTCGGAAATATCCACACCCACCACCTTCGCCGCACCGTAGCGCGCCGCATGCAGGGCAAAAGAACCGGTGTGGGTGAAGCAATCCAGCACCGTTTTTCCCTTCACAAAGGGAGCGATGGCCGCCCGGTTTTCCTTCTGATCCAGGAAGAAGCCGGTCTTCTGGCCGTTTTTCACATCCACGGAGAACTTCACGCCGTTTTCCACGATTTCCACTTTATCCGGCACTTCCCCCCGGAGGGTGCCGCAGGTAAGGGGCAGGCCCTCCAGCGTGCGCACCGGCACGTCGCCCCGTTCGTAAATGCCCACGGGGTGCAACTCTTCCATCAAAGTATCGCAGATCACGTCTTTATACTTTTCCATGCCCAGGCACAGCATCTGCATGGACAATACGTCCCCGAAGCTGTCCACGATCACCGCCGGCAGCCCGTCGGATTCGGCAAAGATCATCCGGCAGGATTTGAGATCCGCAAACGTGCGGCGGTAATCAATGGCCCGCTTCACCCTTCCCCGGATGAAAGCATCATCGATCACTTCGTCCTTCCGGCTTAAGATGCGCAGGGCAATCTGGGATTTGGGGTTATACACCGCCATGGCCAGAAAACGGCCGTTGGAGGCCGTCACCCGTACCGTATCGCCGGGTTTGGGATCGTTTTTTGTTCTTGCAATATCACTGCGGAATACCCAGGGATGGCCGCCGAAAACCCGCTTTTCCTTGCCGGGAAGTAAGATTACATCTGCCATAATTCTGCCTCGTTTTGTGTTTATTCTGTACCCCTGCCCATGGATTTTATCAGGGTGATTGCATTATAACACAAATCGTGCTATAATCATAGTTGTATTTTCAACTTTGGAGGGGAAAGTATGGGAAAATGTGTGTGGATTACAGGCGCATCCAGCGGTCTGGGCCTGCATACTGCCAATGCCCTGCGGCAAAACGGCTTCACGGTAGTAGCCGGCGCCCGTTCCTTTGCAAAGCCGGAAAACTGCACGGATGACCGCTGCCTGCCCCTGGATGTGACCAGCGATGAAAGCGTAAGTGCCTTTGTGAAAAAGGCCCTTCAGATGACCGGCGTTCCGGACGTGCTGATCCACGCAGCCGGGGTATTGAACCTGGGGGCCTGCGAAAGCTACACCGACGATGAAATCCGTCTGGTGATGGAAACCAATTTCTTCGGCCTTACCCGAATGGTACGGCAGGTGCTGCCCCTGATGCGGGAAAAAGGAAAAGGAAAACTGGTGGCCTTTTCCTCCATCAACGGTTTGCTTGGCATTCCCTTTGAGGGCGCCTATACCGCCAGCAAGCACGCCATCGAAGGGTATCTGGAATGCCTGCGGATGGAAGTGAAGCCCTTCGGCATTGAAGTGATGACGGTGGAACCCGGGGATCACCGCTCCGGCAGCAGCCTCTACCGCCGCCACGGAAAACAGATGACGCCCCAATCCCCCTATTGGAAAGCCTATCAGAGGGGAACGGCTGTCATTGACCATGATGAAAAAAACGGAAGCGATCCTGCCAGGCTGGGCCGGAAGGTAGCAAATGCGCTGCAAAAAAAGCGCCTGCCCTGCCGGCTGTGCATTGCCAAGTGGGATCAGCACATGGCAGTCATCCTGCACGATGTGCTGCCTGTGCGGCTGTTTTCCGTCTTTATTGCATCTTACTACAGCAAAAAGACAAAACCTGATCAATCAGAAAAGGGGACTGTTTTATGAAAGAAATTCTGGCAAGAAGCAAAAATCTGCAGCAGAACATGACGCTGGAAAACCTGTTTTCCATCATCTGCTCCAATCCCGATAAAGTAGCCGCCCGTTACCTGGAAGGCGATGAAGAAAAGGCCATCACCTATGCCCAGTATAAAGAAAGAGCCATGGCCATGGCACAGTATATCAATGGCATCCTGCCGGTGGAAAGCGAAGGCAAGTTCATTGCCCTGCAGCTGGATACCTGCCCGGATTGGTTCAGCGTTTTCTGGGGGATCATCGCCAGCGGCCATCAGGCCCTGCTTCTGGATTTTGCCCTCAATGATGAAATGACGGCTTACATGCTGGGCCAGGCCGGTGCTGCAGCCATCATCGGCGGCAAAAAGCGCGCTTTGCCCGAATGCTATACCCAGATCACCCTGGACGAAATGAAAGCAGCCCCTGCTGCCCCGGCTTTCCGTCCCGTCTTTGGCACCATGGTGGCCCTGTGCACGTCCGGCACCACCTCCACCAGCCGCATTTTTGTCTATAATGAAACAGCCATCTGCAATCAGGTGCTCAATTCCGAGCTTCTGTACCGTTCCAATAAGCGCATCATCAACGATAAGCCCAACCGGAACCTGGCTTTCCTGCCCTTCCATCACATTTTCGGCTTTATGGTGTGCATCCAGTGGATCCACTTCATCGGCTATGAAAACGTCTATCTCCGGGATCGCAGCCCCAAAACCATTCAGGAAACGGCCCGCCGCTTCCATGTGACCCATCTTCTGGCCGTGCCGCTGCTGGCCAATAATCTGAGCGTGGCCCTGAACAAAAAGGTGGCCAAGGAAAAACGCTTCAAGCGCGCTGCCTTCAAGTCCATGAAGGGTACCTCCATCGCCCTGCAGACGGTGAATCCCCGTCTGGGGCTTGGCCTGGCCCGGAAAGTGATGTTCCGCAATGTGGTTTCCCAGCTGCTGGGCAAGGATATCAAGTGCATCATCCTGGGCGGCAGCCATACCCCCGCCAAATATATGCGCACGCTTTCTGCCCTGGGCTATTATGTGGTATCCGGCTTTGGCATGACGGAAACCGGCATCACCAGCGTAGAAACGGGCAACAACATCATCAAGCGCACCTCCGGTTCCGTGGGCCGTCCCTTGTCCAGCGCCGAATACCGGGTGGAACCCACCGGCGACGACCCCAATGTGGGTGAAATGTTCATCCGCGGCAATACCGTGCACACCGGCCGTCTGGTAGACGGCAAAATGCTGCCGCCGGACCTGGATGCCGACGGCTGGTACCGTACCGGCGACGTGGTTCGCCTGAAAAAAGGCAACCGCATGTATGTGGAAGGCCGCACCAAGGATATCATCATCAACGAATCCGGCGAAAACGTGTACCCGGATGAAATTGAAAGTGCTCTGGGCATTCTGGACGGCGCGGAGCAGATTTCCGTGCTGGGCACCCCCTCCCTGAAGGATAAGAACAGCCAGTATGAGGATATCACCCTCATCGTCAATGCCGGCAAAAACTGGCAGAATGATGAAGCTCTCCAGCCCATGCTGGGCCGCATCAAGAAAGTAAACGCCGGCCTGCCCACGCTCAAGCGCCTCAACCGCGTGCTGATCACTAACGAACAGCTGCCCAATGCCAACGGCATCAAAATCAAGCGCGCCGCCCTGAAAAAAGCCATTGCGGAAAATACCATCGCTTTCCGGGAAGTGGATCTGGCCTCCGCCGTCATTCAGGAAGCACAGGTAAAAGCTGCCGAAATCCCTGCTGCGCCTGCCGGTGCCCAGGCTGAAGAAATCAAAAAGCAGGTGCGCCTCATTTACGCCGAAACCCTGGATATGGACGTTTCCGAAATCCGGGATGACGCCCACTTCATTGATGAGCTGGGCGGCGACAGCCTGCAGGTACTGGGCATGAGCCTGAAGCTGGAAGAAACCATGGGCATCCTCATCCCCGTGGAAGAATACGGCAATTGCACCACCGTCAATGACCTGACGGCCCTCCTTTTGAAAAAGCAGAGCGGCACCGAAGAAAAAGAAGAAAACGACGGCCCCGTCACCCCCATCACCCGCTTTGAAGACAGCCCGGAATACATTGCTTTCCAGAAGCGGCAGGAAGATTTGCTTGGCAGCGGCATGGAAAACCCCTACTTTGTCTGCCATGATTCTCCCCTGCTGGATACCTCCAATATGGCCGGCCAGCGTGTATTGAATTTCGGCAGCTACAACTATGTGGGCATGTCCGGCCGTCCGGAAGTCAAGGAAGCCGCCAAGCACGCTATCGATCTGTACGGCACCTCCGCTTCCGGCAGCCGCCTGCTTGCCGGTGAAAAGACCCTGCACCAGGAACTGGAAAAGGAAATTGCCGATTGGAAGCACACTGAAACCGCACTGGTACTGGTGGGCGGCCATTCCACCAACGTCACCTGCGTGGGCAATTTCTGCGGCAAGGGCGATCTGATCCTCTACGATGCCATCGCCCACAATTCCGTAGCCCAGGGCTGCCAGCTTTCACTGGCCACCTGCCGTCCCTTCCCCCATAACGATTATGAAGCGCTGGAAGGCATCCTGCGCACCCAGCGGCATAAGTACGCAAAAGTCCTCATCATCATTGAAGGTGCCTATTCCATGGACGGCGATATTGCCCCCGTGCCGAAATTTGTGGAAATCAAGAAAAAGTACGGCTGCTTCCTGATGGTGGACGAAGCTCACTCCGCCTGCGTTATCGGCAAAACCGGCGGCGGCGTGGACGAATACTTCGGCCTGGACGGCAAAGATATCGATATCAAGATGGGCACCCTGTCCAAAGGCCTTGGCACCTGCGGCGGATACCTGGCCGGCAGCAAGGCAATCATCGAATATATGCGCTATAACCTGCCCGGCTTTGTGTTCTCGGTGGGTCTGAGCCCCGCCCTGGCTGCCGCCTCCCTTTGCGCCATTCGCCTTTTGCGGAACGATCCTTCCATCATGCAACGCATGGAACGCAACATCAAGTGTTTCGTGGAAGAAGCGCACAAGCGCAACCTGAACACCTGCCTGGCCGGCGAAACCGCCATCGTTCCCGTCATGGTGGGCAGCGACGAAGATGCCTTCCTGCTTTCCAATATGCTGCGCAGCAAAGGCGTGTTCGTGCCCCCGGCTGTGTACCCCGCCGTGCCCAAGGGCAAGGCCAGGCTCCGCTTCTGCGTCATCAGTGAACATCAGCCCGAACAGATCGTGGAAGCATTGGACGCTCTGCTGGTCTGCGCCAAGGAAGCCGGCATTGATCTGCCCCCCATGGATGCGTAAAAACCACGTCAAACGCCGCGTTTCTTTGGAAAATGCGGCGTTTTTTCATGGAAATCACCGGTTGCAACCACCGGTTGACACATTGCAAGGCCTCCTTGGTAGCGCTGCAACCGCAAAAAATGGTATATTTGCCCTGCGGAGAGGAAAACCGCAAAATCAATACCGAGGTGAACCGAACATGATCTTAGCCGACAAAATTATCTCCCTGCGCAAAAAAATGGGCTGGAGTCAGGAAGAACTGGCTCATCAGTTGAACGTATCCCGTCAGGCTGTTTCCAAATGGGAAAGCGCCCAGAGCGTGCCCGATCTGGAACGGGTGCTGCAATTATCCCAGCTCTTTGGTGTCACCACGGATTACCTGCTGAAAGATGAACTGGAAACCGAAAGCTACACAGGGAATGATGCTCCGTCCGCCCTGCGCAAAGTGACCCTGGCCCAGGCCAACGAATACCTGGCCCTGCGCAAAAGCGCCGCTCTGCGCATTGCCATTGCTACCGTTTTGTGCATGATCAGCGTCATCCCCCTGTTCCTGTTTACCGGTGCCACGGAATTCGGTTACCTTTCCATGCAAGCGGAAACGGCCGCTGTGGGCAGCCTGGCGCTAATGTTCATTATGGTAGCAGCTGCCGTGGGGATGTTTATCTACACCGGCCATCAGGCAGAACCCTTTGCTTTCCTTGAAAAAGAACCCTTTGAAACGGAATACGGCGTGCGGGGCATGGTACAGGAGAAGCAAAAGGCTTTCCGCAATACCAGCCTGAAAGGAAATATCTTTGCCGTCTCCCTGCTGATCCTTTCCCCCATTCCCCTTCTTTGCGGCGCTTTCTCCGAAGCGGAAAACAGCAACATGCTCACCCTTTTGTTCCTTGGCATCACCATCCTGCTGGCAGCCATTGCTGTGTTTATGCTCATTTGGGTCGGTGTGCAAAATGCCGCCATGGAAAAGCTAATGGAAGAAGGAGATTACAGCCGTAAAAACAAGGAAAACGGTGATAAAATGGGTGCCATCAGCACCTGTTACTGGCTGATCGCCACCGCTGTTTTTCTCACCTGGAGCTTTCTTGGCAACGCCTGGGATATCAGCTGGGTGATGTGGCCCGTTGCCGGTGTGCTTTTTGCCGTGCTCCGCGTCTCGATTGCCACCTTTTCAAGCAAAACGGAATCGTAAGCAGCAAGGACGAACCATGCAGCGCCATCCGTAACAACGGAAACAAGAAAACGCCGGGAGAAAAGACATAGCTTTTCTCCCGGCCCTTTTTCATGTTTTCATTACGCCCACGGAAGCGTGGATTGGCTTTGTGCATGTTTCATATTTCAATGCACAAGATTAACGGGAGGGGCAAGTCCCTCCCCTGTGTTATCCATTCCTCTTGCTGCGCGCGGAAATGCCTTTGCTGTGTCATGATGCTTCATCGCAGGAAAGGTGTCCAGAGGACAGTGTCCTTTGGTATGGGGTACAGGGGCTGCATAAGCCCTTGCCCTGATTTTACGATTTCAAAAATGCATCGATCAGCGTGGCGGCTTCCTCGTTGGGGGTACCATGCATATCCAACCAGTGGATATCCTTATCCTTTTTGAACCAGGTGACTTGGCGCTTGGCGAACTTTTTGATGGCATTGCCCAGCTCCAGCACCATCTGATCGTAGCCGATTTCGCCCTTGATGTAGCGGGTAAGGAAGCGGTATTCCAAACCCAGCTTCATGAGGAATTCTTCGCTGCAGCCATCGCGAAGCAAATCTTCCACTTCTTTCACCATGCCCTGCTGCAACCGTCTCTCCAGCCGTTCATCAATGCGCTGCTTCAGGGTTTCTCTGTCCCAGGAAACGCCGATTTTCAATGTTTCATACCGGGGAGTACGTTTGCCGGGGTGGTAATCATCGGCAGCGATGCGTTCCAGCGCCCGCATGACCCGGTTGCGGTTTTTCGGGTCAATATCGGTACCCGGCAGCTTTTCCAGCAGCATTTCGTACAGCTCAGGGGTTTCAAAGGTTTCCAGGTGCGCCCGCAGTTCCAAATCCGGTGCCCGGTCGGAAAGCTCATACCCGTCGGCCACGGCGTTCACATACAGGCCGGTACCGCCCACAAGGAAGGGCACCTTGCCCCGGGAAAGAATATCGTCAATGGCTTCATAAGCCAGTTTCTGAAAATCTGCCATGGAAAAGAAATCCCCGGGTTTGCAAACATCAATCAGATGGTGGGGTACACCCATCATTTCTTCCCTGGTGATTTTTCCGCTGCCCAGATCCAGCCGTTCAAAGACCTGCCTGGAATCGGCAGAAATAATTTCCCCATTGAACCGGGCTGCCATCTGCACACCCAGGTTACTTTTGCCGGAAGCATTGGTTCCGGCGATGACGATCAACTTACCTGACATGGTTTCACCCTCATTTTACAGTTTCCGCAGGGGTCATGGCATCATAATACACCTGATTGGGCTGAAGTTCAATGCCGTAATGGAGAAACAGTTCGTCCACCGTAACACAGAGGAAATGATGCTGTTCCAGATATTGCAGGATTTCCTCGGTATACCGGGGACTTTCATAGTTCATATCATGCATCAGCACAATGGCGCCGGGCTGGGCCCGATTGCACACCGTGCCCACAATGCGCCGGTATCTTTGTTCCGAGTGATCAGCGGAAGCATCGTCCGATACCACACTCCACTGAATCAGCGGCAGGTTCACCGGGGCTTTGGCATAGTTTTTGTAATTACCGCCGGGGGCGCGCATGGCAGTGGGCAGGGCGCCGGTGATGCCGGTGATTTCGGCATCAAATTTTTCTTTCCAGCGGCGGATCTTTTTCAGATCCGTTTCCTTGTACACATGCTCGTAATTATGGCTCGCCACCTGGAAACCCGTATCCTGTTCCCGGCAGAGAATATCCTCATTGCTGTTCAGCCGGGTGCCCACCACAAAGAAGGTGGCGTTGGCTCCATAAGCAAGCAAAGTATCCATCACCCGATTCGTTGTATTGCGCACCGGGCCGTCATCATAGGTCAGGGCAATCAGCTTATAGCCGGTATTATCCGTCTGTTCCCGGCCATACACAGAAAGATAGGGCTGCAGGACACGGTATGGAATGCGCACATGCATCACAGTGGGCATATCGTAAACGGAAGCGGCCGTGTAATGCAGTTCCAGCCGGGCCGGGGTCAGGGAAAAGGCAGCGGCGCGGACGTTTTCCGGCCGGCACATATCGGCCAGTGCCGCTTCATTTGCGGTCAGATGGGGATAATAAGCTTCCGTTTGCCGGCGTATTTCCCCGGCAAGGAAAGCCCAGACTTCATCGTTCTCTTCAAACAATTGGGGCAGCAGGATCTGCTCCCCGGTCCGCATATCATACACCCGGTTTTCAATGGCGGCATTTGTCTGCACGTAATCTTCCATGGTGGTTGCCAGCACAAGGAAGCTCATGGCGCTGCTGCCGGAACGGCTCACCCGGCAGGTGACGTCCAGATACCCTTCTTTTTTGCATTTCCCGGGGCGTGGAGCCGTATCAGCCAGATGGTCCACAAGCCTCTTTATTTCCTGATCCACCCGGGGAAGGGCAGTCCTGGGATAGCTTTTGCGCAGGCGCGTGTGTTGGCCCAGGGCTTGCGTTGCAAGCGTAAGGAGGTCAAAATGCAGACAGGTAGGGATAGGCCGGCCAGATTCACAACGCGCAGCAGTGCACAGCATCACAAGGCACGCAATACAGGCAAAAAATCGTTTCATCAGCGGTACTCCGTAAAAAAAGGCTGCCGCACAGGCGACAGCCGGAATGCATATAATCGGATGAATTACAGGAACTTCATGGTGTCCCGAACGTGATTGAGGAGATCTTCGTAGCTGTTGATATAGCCGCCGGGAGCGGTGAGGATCACAGTGATAATGCGGTTATCGTCCAGCAGGGCGATGCGCACCTGACCGGCCACTGCCACTCCATCCACCGTGGTGGCGTTGTAGCGGTTGTAATAGCCGTCTTTCTTCAGCAGGGTACGGGAGGCAGCCTGCCGCTGGGTCCATGTGGCATAATTGCGGCTCAGTTCCTTCAGGGTATCGTTCAGGGTCTGCTTCACATTGGAAAGCTTATAATCCTTATCCACCTGCGTGATGCTGACAGACAGAGAAGCCTGCACGCCGTCATAGGTGTTGGGATCCAGCAGCGTAATGGAGTTGGGGGCGGAAGAATCCAGATACCAGCCCTGAGGAGCCTCAAACTGGATGCCCAGGTTTTCGAAGGGAACCAGGGTGTAGCCGAAAGCCAGGGCAGGCTTGGGCGTAGCGGTGGGCATATTTACAGGATCCAGGGGAATGGGCGTGGCACCGGCATACATCATATTGCCGAATTCATCATAAACGGCACCGGGCACATAGGTATCCCCGTCTTCTTCATCCAGGGGGTTATAGGGCAGTTCTGTTGCCGGGGCATCCGTGGGCAGTGCCAGAGGATCATTCTGAGGCACGGCAGCGGGATTGCTTTCCGGCGTGGAAGCACAGCCGCACAGCAGCACAGCCGTCATCATGAGGGCCAGCAACAGGCAAATACGTTTTTTCATGGGGAAAACCTCCTTAATGTTCCGGCAGACCGGAAGCTTAACAAAACAGCATCATGATTTTATATTATTGTAACACTTTCTTCATGAAGCGTCAAGCTTTTTCCCGTGAAAAGGGTGTTGCGGACAGGAGTTTTACAAAAGACCCAGGTAGGCGTCCTGATTGTTTTCGGTTTTTTCCCCGCGGTCGGCAGTTGGGGTGCCGTAACAGGGATGATAGAGACGGCGATCCAGACTCCAGATCTTTTCACTGAAGGCACCCGCCGGCGTGCGGCGCATGACGCCTTCCATTTCGTTCATTTTGGCATCCATATCGTCCAGCATGTGCAGCATTTCGGCTTCGGGGAACATGGGCGGCCGGGGGCTGCCGTGATCTGCTTCACCATGATGGCTGATCACCATGTGGCTCAGCAGCAGCACATATTCGCCGGTCACATTGGCCCGGCGCGCCGCTTCCTTCACCTGGGCCACACCGTGCACCAGATGGCCCAGCAGCTGCCCTTCTGCGGAATAATCGGACACATTGCCGGCTTCGTCGCTGAGGAATTCGGCTGTTTTGCTCAGGTCATGGGCAATGGCTCCGGCCCGGAGCAAATCCCCATTCAGGAAAGGATAAAGAGGCAAAAGCTTTTCCGCCGCCCGCAGCACGCTGATGGTATGGTGCAAAAGACCGCTGCGCTCCGCGTGATGCAGCCGCTGGGCAGCCGGATAATACATCAGCTTATCGCCGCACATTTTGATCATTTCCTTCATGATGCCGCGAAGCTGAGGCGCTTTCATCCGGTCAATGGTGCGGTTGATTTCGGAAAGCATATCTTCCGGCTTTTCCGGAGCGCAGGGCATCAGGGCGGAAACGTCAATATCATCTTCCGGGGCAGGATTGCGCAACCGTTCAATGCGCATCTGCAGCCGGCCGTTGTATTCCTGCACGGTGCCGCGCACTTTTACAATGCTGCCCTGCCGGGGCGGCGGAACGGTACCGTCCCACATTTTGCAGTTGATATCGCCGGAAGTATCGCACAAGGTCATATCCAGGTATTTGCCGCCGTTGGAAGATGTGCGCTGTTCGGCCGTGCGCACCAGCAAAAAACCTTCAAATTTGTGATCCCGCTGCATGGAAGCCAGGGTGGGCTGAAGCATGGTCTGATTCCTCATTTTCCGAGGGCAGAAAGATAGCCCTCAAATTCTGCCAGATGGCGTTCTTCTTCCCGGGCAATGTGGCGGAAGGCTTCCGCTGCTTCCCCGGTCAGGGCATCGGCAAAGGATGTATAGGTCTGGATGGCGTTCTTTTCTTCCTGGGCGGCATGGGAAAAAAGCGCTTTGGGCGTTTCAAAAGCCCCCTTGCGCTGGGCAGCCATCAGGCCGCCGGCATTGAGCGTTTTGGCAGCCTTTGCAGAAAGCAGCTGTGCCTGCTCAAATGAACAGGCCGCCTGACCCAGCTGTTCAAACTGGGCCAGGTGGCTCTTTTCTTCTGCCAGAATCTCACGGACAGCCTGCTGCATGTTTTCATCCGGAAAAATCATCAGTGCACGCTCGTACAAGCGCACTGCCTGCTTTTCCATTTCACAGGCCAGGAAGACGGCTTCGCCGGCAGATTGAATATTCATCTTACTTGGCTTCCGCCAGGAATTCGTTCAGCTGGTGCACCAGTTCGTCCACATTGGCGCCATGGGCCCGGCAGGCGTCTTCCAGGGATTCGGCGGTGGCGTGGGGGCAGCCCAGGCAGTGCATGCCAAATTCCATCAGGATGCGGGCAGTGCCGCGATGAATGCTGAGAACCTTGCCAATGGGCATATCTTTGGTCACGGTGTTTTCCATCATAAATCAAGCTCCTTTTTCGGGAAGATAATGTACCTTTTTATGATACGCTATTTTATGAAGAAATGCAAGTTTTCAACCGGGGAAAACAAAAAAATTGCCGTTCGGTTCTGAGAAAACGAAACGGAGGCCTATACAGCCCCTGAACCCTGCATCCGAGGATGCATCCTGAGAAAATGAAGAATGAAGCATTCAGAATTCAGAATTACAGTTTGTTCGTGATATGTGAGGAACGAGAGACTGCAGGGGGCAGCCATGGACTGTCCGCTATCGAGGAAACGAAGCCATGGGCTCGCCCCCTGTCCCCCGCGGCAGGCGCCCTGTTCCGCCCCCTCCATCGTTCCCCTTGCAACAGCATAAATGCAACACAAAAGGGAGGGGCTCACCCCTCCCTAACGGTATCTTCGGATCGATACATCCGTCCTTTACCTACGTTGACGGAAGAATGAAGCAAACGGCAATTCCTGGCATCATTGATCCCAACTGCAATTCTTCATTCTTCATTCCGAATTCTGAATTATCTTACGCCTGCCGGCCGATGACGGCCTTGATGCGGCGTACGCCGGCGGAAGAAGATTCTTCCTTCTGGATCTTGAAGGACACCAGATCGCCGGTATTGGAAGCATGGGGGCCGCCGCAGATTTCCTTGGAATATTCTCCCATGGTGTACACCTTCACCCGTTCGCCGTACTTGCTTTCGAACAGGCCCATGGCGCCCTGAGCCTTGGCTTCGGCAACCGTCATTTCTTCCAGGGTCACGGGGACTTTCGCTTCGATGGCCACGTTCACCAACCGCTGCACTTCGGCAATTTCTTCTGCGGTCATCTTGCGGCCGAAGGTAAAGTCGAAACGCAGGCGTTCGGCGGTGATGTTGGAACCCTTCTGGTGCACTTCGTCGCCCAGCACTTTCCGCAGGGCAGCCTGCAGAAGGTGGGTAGCGGTGTGCAGGCAGGCCGTCTGTTCACTGTTATCGGCCAGGCCGCCCTTGAATTTCTGTTCAGCGCCCTGATGGCTCTTTTCCTGATGCTGCTCGAAGCGTTCGGCAAAGTCCGCTTCATCCACGGTGAGGCCCTTTTCGGCAGCCAGTTCCATGGTCATTTCAATGGGGAAGCCAAAGGTGTCGTAGAGCTTGAAGGCGCTGCGGCCATCCAATACGTTCAGGGACGCCATGCGGTTTTCCACGGCAGCCACCAGCACCGCTTCGTCACCGGCATTGGCGGCTTCGATGATGGGCATCATGTCAGGGGAAGGACGAAGCTTTTTGATCCTGGCCATTTCCTGGGCGAAAGCCACTTTGTCTTCCGCATGCAGAATGCTTTCCAGCAAGGCCTTGGTATTCATGGTGTTGTTATACACCTTTTCAAATTCCTTTTCACCCTGAATGAGGGTACGGGCAAAGCGCTCTTCTTCCAGCTTCAGCTGTTCCAGCACGAAAGCACTGTTGTCTTTCAGTTCGGGGTACACTTCGCAGTACTGGTCAATGATCACCTTGGCGATTTCGCAGGTGAACCCAGCTCCCAGGCCCAGGCTCATACCGTAACGCACAGCACGGCGGATGAGGCGGCGCAGGATGTAGCCCTGGTCCACATTGGAGGGGGATACGCCCCGGGGATCGCCCAGGATGAAGGTGGAGGTGCGCATATGATCGGCAATGATGCGGAAAGCCTTGGTGTTTTCATCGTTGGGAGAATACTTTTTGCCGCTCAGTTCCTCAATGCGGCCCAGAATACGGGCGAAGATTTCGGTTTCATACACGCTCTTCACACCGTTGAGCACGCAGATGGTGCGTTCCAAACCCATGCCGGTGTCTACGTTCTTCTGGGTCAGGGGAAGGAAGGTGCCGTCCTGCTGCTTGTTATACTGCATGAACACGTCGTTCCAGATTTCCAGATAGGCGCCGCACTTGCAGGCAGGGGAGCAATCGGGGCCGCAGGGCTCCTTGGTGATGATGAACATTTCGGTATCGGGGCCGCAGGGGCCGGTCACACCGGCAGGCCCCCACCAGTTGTGTTCCTTGGGCAGGTAGAACAAATGGTCTTCCTTCACGCCGCAGGCGCGCCAGAGATTGGCGGCTTCTTCGTCACGGGGGCAATCGGCATCGCCCTCAAAAACGGTGAAGGCCAGCTTATCTGGGTCAATGCCCAGCCATTCTTTGCCGGTCAAGAATTCCCAGCTCCAGGGGATCATTTCCTTCTTGAAATAATCGCCCAGGCTCCAGTTGCCCAGCATTTCGAAGAAGGTCAGGTGGGAAGGATCGCCCACGTCGTCAATATCGCCGGTGCGGATGCACTTTTGCACGTCGGTCAGCCGGGTGCCGGCGGGGTGCTTCTGGCCTAGAAGATAGGGAACCAGGGGATGCATACCGGCGGTGGTGAAGAGCACCGTGGGGTCATTTTCGGGAATCAGGGAAGCAGAGGGGATCAGCTGATGGCCCTTTTCCTGGAAGAAACGCAGGAACAGAGCACGCAGTTCATTGGCAGTCAAGGATTTCATTGGGTTCTTCAGCTCCTTTTCAAAAATAAAAGTGTGCCTTTTCGCTGAAGACGAACAGACACACTGTATTCGCGGTACCACTTCAATTGGCGCAGAACGCGCCCACCTCAATGCTGATAACGGCAGCTACCGAAGCGCCTTGGGCAAAATAGCTTGGGCGTTTGGCTCCGCAGCGGCAGCGCACTTTCTTTCCTGCCGGGCTTCCACCATCCCCGGCTCGCTGAAGGAAAGGCTCCAGGACACTTTCTGCTTCACAGCCTTATTCAATTACAAAAAAGTATACCGCCATTTTCCCCTTCTGTCAAGGCAAAAAACCTTGATTCTTTTTCCTTGCCATGCTAAAATAATTTTACAAAAACCAGAAAATCCTGCAACAAAAGGAAATCCGGTTTCGTTTTATGATTGCAAGAGATTCGAAGGAGGCGCCGCTGATGAAAAACCTGATGAACCGTATTCTCTCCATGGCCTTTGCCCTGATTCTGCTCACCCTGTGCGCAGCCCCCGCCGCCCAGGCCTACAGCTATTATGACAATTACCCCCAGTACGTGGTGGAAAGCTATTCCCCCAACGGCTACTGCTACCAGTACGATAAGCCCTCCGATATCAAAGGCCGCAATCTGGGCCGCCACAACAACGGCGAAATCGTGAAGGTGATCGACTGGGACGCCGATAAAAACTTCGCCTACGTCATCTGCTCCAACGGCAAAGTGGGCTATATCCGCAAGACCAGCCTGGTGCCCAACATGCAGGTGAAGGAACGCAACCTGTGGCGCGTGTACAGCGTGGAGCCCAACGGCTATTGCTATATGTACGATCAGCCTTCCGATATTGAAGGCATCAACCTGGGCCGCTATGATAACGGCGCCTATATGGAAATGATCGACTACTACGCCGACGAAGTGTACGCCAAGGTATACAGCGTAACGGATGAAAAATACGGCTACATCCGCAAGGATTGCCTGGTGTTCGAAGACGATTACAAGCCCGTGCAGTTCTATGTGTATGTGTACTCCACCAGCCCCAAGGGTTACTGCTATATGTACAATCAGCCCTCCTCCGTCACCGGCAAGAACATGGGCCGCTACAACAACGGCGCCAAGGTTGGCGTGATCGACTGGTACGCCGACGATGAATACGCCCTGGTGGAAAGCGGCGACGGCAAGATCGGCTACATCCGCAAGAATCAATTGACCTATTGATCTTTTCCCAAACAAAAAGCAGGCTGCACAGCCTGCTTTTTTTGTATGTTATTTTTTCCGTTCCTTGCGCCAATAGCCGGAGAGGAAATACGTCATGCCGATCACGAAGGGCATCCACCCGGCCAGCGCATCGCCAAACCAGAACCCCTGGCAGCCCATCTTCATGCCGTATCCCAGCAAAGCCGCAATCCCCACCCGGCTGATCATCCCGTCAATGATGGCAATGGCAAAGTTCAGCTTGGTATTGCCGCTGCCGTTGATGAGGGAGAAAGCCACGGCACGGGTAGCGCTGCCGAAGAAATTGATGATGGTGGGGGCAATCAGAATGCCGGCTGCCGCAAGCACAGCTTGTTCTGTGGTAAAAATGGAAAAGACCGCCGTGGGGAACAGCAATACCACCAGCGTCAGCACCACGCTGATCGTGCCACCGCAAAGGAAAACCACGCCCATGATCCGGGGCACACGGTCATATTTCCTGGCACCCAGATTCTGCCCCACCATGCTGGCCCCGGCGGTGGTGAAGGAATTGGACACAATGCCGCTCATCATGCCCACCTTGTTATAAATCCCCGCCAGTGCGGAATAGAGCACGCCGCCGGCCGCCACGTCTGCTGCATTGATCCATGCCATCAGCACGATCTTGGAAATATTGATGGCGGCAGACTGAATGGCCATGGGGATGCCAAGGGACACCAGCGGTTTCAGCGTTTCCCGGTCTATTTTGAAGCTGGCTGGCTTAAAATCAAAGCCGAAGCTTTCCCGGCTGCGGTAAAGATAAATAAGCGCAATGATAAAGCTGAAGCCCTGGCTGATCACCGTCGCCAGCGCAGCGCCGAATACTTTCATGCCCATGCCATAAACAAACACAAGGTCCAGCACAATATTCATCACAGCCGCAATGGCCACAAACATAAAAGGCCGGCGGCTGTCCCCCATACCGCGGAGGATGGCACTGACAATATTGTACCCATAGATAAATACCAGACCCACAATGCATGTAACGGTATAGTCCATGGTGTACTGATAGGATTCCGGCGGGGTATTGAGAGTATCCAGCATCCAGTTGCGGATAAAATAGCAACCCACGCTCATCAAAAGCGCAATACCCAGCAGGAAGCTGAACATGGTGCCGATGGTTTTTTTCACCTTGTCCATCTGCCCGGCACCAACCTGACGGGCGATGATCACCTGGCCGGCGGAGGAAAAGCCCATGGCTACAAAGGTAAGCAGATGCAGCACTTCACCGCCGTTGGAAACGGCACTGAGCCCCACGTCCCCCATCTTCTGGCCAATCACCACCATGTCCACAATATTATAGACAGCCTGCAGCGCATTGGACACAAACAGGGGGAAGGCAAACTTTAACAATAGTTTGGCCACACTGCCCCCGGTCAGATCCTGCACCATGGTTTTCTTTGCCTGTTGCATGCGTACATCCTCTTTCCTTACAAATAACACATCGTCTATTGTAACAAAAATCACCTTTCCCTGCAAGAAACTTCCCATTCATTTTTTGCGCAAAAAAGCGCCGGATGACGCAACCTTCTGCAGCCCTGCCGCTATACAACCGAGCTGCAAGCGAAATGCATTTCCGCACAAAACGTGAAGGACAACCGGAGCAAGGGTCCTCGTCCCCTGCACCCATCCCCGCGAAATAGTTGTCTTGAGGGGCAAATACTTTTCTGCACGCATTGAAAACCAGGACAGGGGCTTATGCAGCCCCTGAACCCTGCACCAGAGGACACATCCTCTGGACACCATTCCGCGAAGTGGTTGACTTACAGCACAAATGCCTTTCCGCGCGACACGTGAGGAAACGGATACTGTAGGGGCGGCCATTGGCCGTCCTTCTTTCACCCTTGAAACCTTATGCACGCACAAAGCCAATCCAGTCCTCCACGGGCGCAATGAAAACAAGAGAACGGCGAGAGAGAAAACAAGTTTTCTCCTTCGCCGTTTCTCTGTTTTCCCCGGATGCATAGCATCCGGCAGGCGGCGGACACCGCCAGCCCGTGGAGAGAAGAATAATTCGGAATTTAGATAGAACATGAATTTGGAATAGATGAAGGTGTGCTTATCCATGGGAGAATTGTTGCATTTTTCTCATTTATACAAGGTTGTTTCAATGACAGCGGAACATGGTTTGTAAGTGCCGTCAACTCCATCCGCAGGATGGGTCAAGGGACAATGTCCCTTGTGGGGCGTGGGGTGAAACCCCACATACGGTTCCTCTACTCCCGGCGGCACATTGCATGAAAAAGGGAGGGGCAAGCCCCTCCCCCACGGTGTCTGCAGATCGATACATCCGCCTTTTTCCTATGGTGATGATATTCACTTACAGTGATGACAGTCAGAAAGGACAGGCATTCATCGCATCAAGGAAACATACTACAATTCTTCATTATTCTTCATTCGGAATTCTGCATTCCCCTTCAGGGCTGACGGCCGATGTAGGCAAGGATACCGCCGTCCACATACAATACCTGGCCGTTGACGAAATCGCTGGCATCGGAAGCCAGGAACAGAGCCGGCCCCATCAGATCTTCCGGGGTGCCCCAGCGTTCAGCGGGGGTCTTGGCGCGGATGAACTGATCAAAGGGATGACGGCTGCCATCGGGCTGAATTTCGCGCAGGGGTGCCGTCTGGGGCGTTTCGATATAGCCCGGGCCCAGGCCGTTGCACTGGATGTTGTACTGTCCGTATTCGGAGCAGATGTTCCGGGTGAGCATTTTCAAGCCGCCCTTGGCCGCAGCATAGGCGGACACGGTTTCCCGGCCCAGTTCGCTCATCATGGAGCAGATATTGATGATCTTGCCATGACCCTTTTCCATCATGCCGGGGATCACGGCCTTGGCCACGATATAGGGAGCCACCAGGTCCACATCGATCACCTTGCGGAATTCGCTGCTGGCCATTTCGATCATGGGAATGCGGCGGATGATGCCGGCATTGTTCACCAGAATATCGATGACGCCCACGTCTTGGGCAATTTTTTTCACCATGGCCTGCACAGCGTCTTCATCCGTCACGTCGCATACATAGCCATAGGCCTTGATACCTTCGGCTTCGTAAGCGCTGAGGCCCTTATCCACCAGTTCCTGATTGATATCGTTGAATACCACCGTAGCGCCGGCAGCGGAGAAACCCTTGGCGATGGCAAAACCGATGCCATAGCTGCCGCCGGTCACCAGGGCCACCTTGCCCTGCAGGGAAAATTTGCTCATATCAAATGCCATTGTTCTTTACCTCACTTCATATCCGTCGGCTGGAAGGAATCCATATCGTCAAAGGCCTGGTTTTCGCCGCACATAGCCCAGATGAAGGTATAATTCGAGGTGCCGCAGCCGCTGTGGATGGACCAGGAAGGAGAAATAACAGCGTCAAAATTGTTCATCACAATATGACGGGTTTCCTGGGGCTGGCCCATGAAATGCATGACCACCTGATTTTCGGGGATTTCGAAATAGGTGTACACTTCCATGCGGCGTTCATGGGTATGGCTGGGCATGGTGTTCCACACGCTGCCGGGGGCCAGCTGGGTAAGGCCCATGAGCAGCTGGCAGGTTTCCAATACAGCAGGATGGATGAACTGGTTGATGACCCGCTTGTTGCTCAGCTTATCTTCCCCAAGGGGCCGTTTCTGCGCTTCCGCAAAGGAAATGAAGGTAGTTTTGCAGGCACGGTGAGCCGGAGAAGAGCACAGATAGAACTTGGCCGGGTTTTCCGGATTCTTGCTGCCAAATTTCACTTCCTTTGTGCCCATGGTGATGTACAGGCAATCTTCAAACGTCATATCATAGCGCTGGCCGTCGGCCACAATATAGCCGTCGCCGCCCAGGTTGAACACGCCGGCTTCCCGGCGTTCCAGTAAATACTGGGTGCCAAAGTTTGCCCACACGTCAATGCCCTTATCCACCGGCACTTCTTCATCCACGGGCATAATGCCCATCACCACCATGCGATCCACATGGGAATAGGTGGCCTGTACCGTATCTTTCTGATACAGATCCGTGATCAGGAATTCCTTGCGCAATTCTTCCGTGGTATAGCGGCGCACGTCCTGAGGATTGGCAGAATAACGAATATCCATATTGGTTTCCTCCGAATATATATTTTTATGCATGGATTACTTTTTCGGTTTCGGCATCAAACAGATACACATGCTCCACCGGCACGGAGAACACAATTTCGCAGTCCAGCGGCGGAATCTGATGGGGCGTCACCTTCAGGATGGCCTTGTTTTCATCCACATCCATATACACATTGGCATTATCGCCCAGCATTTCGGTAAGCTCCACGATACCCTGGATGGCATAAGCGTTTTCCATATCGCCCAGCACAATGGCTTCAGGCCGGAAACCGAATACAATTTCCCTGCCCTCATAAGCGGCAATTCCTTCGCCCAGCTTCCTGCTCAGGTCCAGTGTACGGCCGCCGATCCGGATGCAGCCGTTTTCCACCTTGCGGCGGATAAAGTTCATGGGCGGCTCGCCGATGAACCCGGCCACAAACATATTCCGGGGATGGAAGTATACGTCCCGGGGCGTGCCGACCTGCTGCACATAGCCATCCTTCATCACCACGATCCGGTCCGCCATGGTCATGGCTTCGGTCTGGTCATGGGTCACATAGATGGTGGTGGCGCCGGTTTCCCGGTGAATCTGGGTAATTTCGGAACGCATGGTCACGCGCTGCTTGGCGTCCAGATTGGACAAAGGTTCGTCCATCAGGAATACGCCCACCTTGCGGATGATGGAACGGCCCACCGCCACGCGCTGGCGCTGGCCGCCGGACAGGGCGCGGGGCATACGATCCAGATATTCCGTCAGGCCCAGGATCTTCGCCGTCTTCATAACCCGCTCTTCGATTACGTCTTCGTCCACACCCTGCAGGTTCAGGCCGAAAGCTAGGTTATCATACACCGTCATGTTGGGATAGAGGGCATAGCTTTGGAACACCATAGCCACCTCGCGCTGACGGGGGCTCCACTGATTCGCCAATTCCCCATTGATGAGAAATTCGCCCTTGCTGATGTCCTCCAGCCCGGCGATCATCCGCAGCGTGGTGGATTTTCCGCAGCCGGAAGGCCCCACAAATACGATAAACTCGCCCTTTTCCGCTTCCAGATTGAAATCATGGACGGCATGGAAGCCATTGGGGTAGATTTTGTTCACATTCCTGAGCGTTAAGTATGCCATTGCCCTGCGCTCCTTTTCATGGTTGTTTTGTCAATTGTTATCATAGGGTGGACAAAATGTCCAAAGTTTGCTACAATATCGGTATGTGTAAATAGTTTTGAGGTGATCCGATGAACGATATCATTTTTGCCGGAAAGCACTTCCTTACCTTCAATGTCAGCCGTCACAAACATGAAAGCTGGGAACTGGTGTATTGCACCAAGGATGCCGGCAAGTTTATTTTTGATGATCGGATGGAGCTGCCCTATGCCGCCGGTGATATTGTGGTCATTCCGCCGGAAGTGCCTCATGAGAACACCAGCATTTCCGGCTTTACCAACATCCATCTGAACATCGTCAATGCTGCCCTGGCCTTTGACCAGCCCATTTTGCTGCACGATGACGCCAATCATTCCCTGCTGCATCTGTTTGCGGATGCCTATTATCACTTCAGCAGTGATCAGGAACACCGCATGCTGCTGCTGCCGGCTTATGGCAATCTGATCGTCAAGTCCGTCATTGCCAATCAATCCGCCCATCCCAAGAACAAAGTGGCGGAGGAGATTGAACGCAGCATTGTGCGCAATTACGCCAACGCCAATTACGAACTGGACGCTTTCCTGCACACCCTGCCCTACTGCTACGATCATTTGTGCAAACTCTTCCGCAAGGAGATGGGCATGACGCCTCACAAATACCTGACCAACCTGCGCCTGCAGGCGGCAGCGGAGCTTTTGTGCACAGCCCACAATAACGGCAATATCACTGAGGTAGCGCTGATGTGCGGCTTCAAAAATCCTTTGTATTTCTCCCGGCTCTTCAAAAAGAAGTACGAAGTGTCCCCCAAGGAATATTACCGGCTGAAAGTGACGGAAAAACAACTGTCCGCCGATTCTGACAGCCAGAAGATCATCCTTCCGGAATAAGGCGCTTCACTTCCGTATAGCACATCACAAAGGGGGCTGCGCCCTTGGCATCGTTTTGCACCACGGGCTCGGAAATGTAATAGGCATAGGTGCCGTCCCGGCGCCGATCGCTTTCCGGACCCAGCCCGGCCACCAGGCAAATGCCACCCAGCACCAGATTCTCCCCTTCAAAAGATAAATACCGGTTCACAATGCCGTCAAAGGTTTTTTTGCCCTGGACGGCATATTTCTTTGGCAAAAAGCCAAGCCGCGCGCCCTTCAGCATGGCATAGGCCATCATGGAAGAACCACTGGTTTCCAGATAATTGCCTTCCCTGCCGCCCTGATCCACCACCTGCCAGTATAGGCCGGTTTCATCATCAGCATAAGGCAGGATGCCTTCCATCATTTCATGAAGCAGGCCGGCAATATAGGTTTTCGCTTCGCTTTCCGGCAGGATATCCGCAATATCCACAAGGGCCGCAGCAAACCAGCCCATGGCCCGCAGCCAGAAGCTCTGGGACAGGCCGGTTTCCTTATCCGCCCAGAAGACGGTTTTGCTGGCGTCATAGCCATGATAGTAGAGGCGCTTTTTTTCGTCAAACATCCGGTTTCTTACCACCCGGATCTGGGCGATCACATCGCTGTAATCCCCGTTTCCCACATGCTTTTCATACAGCGTGCGGAACACCTGGGCCATATAAATACCATCCAGCCATACCTGATGAGGATAGATTTTTTTGTGCCACCAGCTGCCCTCATAGGTTCTGGGCTGGGCATCCAGCGCCCTTTGCAAAGTATCCATAGCCCGGCGGTATTTTTCCTTGCCGGTCATGCGATACAAAGGGAACAGCACCTTGCCCTCATTGATATCATCCAGGGTCTGCTTTTCTGCCTGAAAGGTGCGGATGCTGCCGTCTTCCGATACGAAGCTGTCTACAAAGTATTCCACGAAATCGGCAAAACGGGGATCGCCGGTGATATCCGTCATCTCCAGCAGCGCCCCCAGCATACACCCGTCAATATAATTCCAGGTAGCGGGCAAGCCCTGCCGGGCACGTTCGATATTCCAGGCCGTTTTTTCCGGGGAAGACGTACGGATCAGATGCAGCACATAATCGTTGATTTTCTGATACATCATTCCACCTCGCGCAGGGCAAAGGCTTCCACCTGGCCGCAGTTTTCGGCAATCAGGATATCCCCCTCCGCGCCCTGAACCACCACATCTTCGATGTTTACTTTTTTCACATTGTTCAGGTACAGGCCCATTTTCAGCCTGGGCACGGCATCATTCTGCATAGCCGGCACAAAGGGCTTGGCATCGGGATTGAACGCAATGCGCACCCGGGAGAAATTCACCTGATCAATGGGGGCTTCCGGCAGCCCGTCAATATAGCAGGCAGCGGCTTCCGCCCCGGTGCAATCAATATCCCGGAAAGTAAAGGTGCCCAGATGGGGCGTTCTTTCATCCACGGGAAGGGGCGTGCGGCACTTCACATAATCAGAGAAGCGGTCCGGGTCGCAGCAGTTATACCACATGTTCACCACAAAGGGGGTGATCACGTTTTCCATGCGGATGTTATCAAAGGTGATGCCGGTAATATCGCAGTCCTTCCCCCGGCCCCGCCGGGTTTTGATGCGCAAACCGCGATCGGTACGGTTGAAGAAGCAGCGGGTTACCGTCAGGTTTTTCACGCCGCAGGCCGTTTCGCTGCCCAGAGTCACCGCCCCGTGGCCGAAAGCCATCAGGCAATTGCGGATCACATGGTCGCTTGCCGCCTGGCAGCGCTCCCGGCACAGTTCAATTTTCCCGGACTTGATGGCGATGCAGTCATCCCCCACACTCAGTCGGCAGCCGATGATGTTCACACCCACGCAGGCTTCGGGGTCGATGGCGTCGGTGTTGGGGCTGTCCTTGGGGGCTTCAATGGCCAGGTCATAAAAAGACACGTTTTCGGAATAAAAGGGATGCAGATTCCAGGAGGGAGAGTTTTTGCCCGTCACGCCATGGACGGTCACATTCTTGCAGTTGCAAAAGAACATGAGCCTTGGCCGGGCCGTTTCAAAATGGCGGTGCTCCGTCCAGAAATCGCTGTTCTGGGCATTGCCGTCCACCACGCCACGGCCGCAGATCACAATATCTTCGCAATATTCGGCATGGATGAGGCTCTGGTACATGGTGCGGTTCAGCCCTTCAAAGGTGCCAATCATCACATTGTTTCCGCCGTTCATGTCCGGAAGCAGCCCCGGCAGAATGGGATATTGGCTGCGATCGGCGCTGCCAAGGAGCACGGCATTTTCGGAAATTTCCAACGTCAGATGGCTGCGGAGCGCCAGCGGCCGGCAAAGATACGTGCCTGCCGGGAAATACAGACGGGCTCCTTTGGGCGCAAAATGAATGGCTGCCTGAATGGCATCGGTATCGTCGTGCTCGCCGTCTCCCACGGCGCCAAAGAGCCGCACATCCAGTGCGCAGGCTTCACAAGCCGTGCGGAAAGTGATTTCCTCCATGCCCTCTTCCTGCTTCACGGCCACGGTATATTCCGTATCCGGCTGCAGGGCGAAAAGGGAAAACACATTGCTGTTGCCCGTCTGCTTTTCTTCCCCGTTCAGATACACGGTATATGCCGCAGGGGCATAATAGGGCGAGGCATGATCCAGTTCAAAACAGGCACTGGTACTGCCGGCATAAATCAGGCTGATCATCATTTATCTCCCGTTCGCAACTTTTTCTTTGGCATCTGCCAAAATTTTCATCAATCCGCGCTTGATCCCCACACAGGCGGCATCCAGCGCCGTGGTAAATAGACCAAACAGCAGCGGCTCCACCAGCACCACAGCGGCCGGTTCCTGCGCGCCGGAGGGCTGCAGGACAGCATTGATGCCGTAATACAGGGTGATCACCAGGAACATCAGCACCAAACCATACAGGATGTTCAGCAAAAAGCCGCCCATCCCCCGTTTGGTCACCATCATCCAGCGCTTGCTGCCCCCGGCCATGTTTTCCGTGAAACGCAGGAAATGATTCACCAGCAAATCCGTTACCATCCCGGTAATGACGCCGGCCACAACAAACATATCCAGCAGGGACGGTATGTACATCCCCAGCCCCATGAACACAAAATAGCAGATGGCGCCGTAAAACCAGAACTTGATCAGCAATACTTTCAAAGGTTCCGGAAAACGCCAGCGTTTCTTTCCGCCCCGGTAACGATTCAGCTCTTCCCGGGAATAGTGAGGTGTATTTTCGCTGGTGGTATTCACCAACCTGTCCGCCGCTTCGGTATGCAGGCGATAGTAATCCGCCTGATTCTTTTCAGTCTGTTTTTCCGTCTTTTTTACCATATCAATCTTCCGACAGCACAATGCCGGCCATTTCAGCACCCTTTTCCAGTTCGGGATTGGTGTTGATCTTATTGAGCAATTTGCGGATCACCGGCAGCAGCGTAGTCAGCACCGTTCCCACGCCCAGCACAATCAGATGAACATGCAGCATATCCCTGGCCTGATAGATGTACAGAAGATCCCGGTTGGCCGCATTTTCCTCAAGGGAACGGGTGATCTGGGCAATGTAGAAAATGTCACAGCCCACCAGAATGCCGTTCATCACAAACAGCAGCACCAGCATGGGCACATTGACCTTCTTCCGATGGGGAAACGCATTGAGGAAGCACACAAAAGAGAGCATGGAAAACAGCATGGTGCAGAACTGAGAAAGCCCCATGCCGGAATAATTGATGCGGGCCGTGGTATCCGAAACATTGGTCAGGTTAAAGGAATAGATAATGAAAGCAATCCCCAGGACGATCATGGGAATGATCTGCGGTTTACGCTTGAGCCCCACGATCTTCTTGCGGATAAATTCCCGGAAGCCCTCCAACAGTTTTTGCTTTGTCACGGTTCTTCCTCCCTTCAGCGGATGGCGTTGGTGGTTTCTTTATCAAAGAAATGGCGCTTGACAAACTGCACGTTCACTTCGTCGCCCTGCTGATAATCGCACCAGCCCCGCAGTTTACAGGTGATCACAGCTTCGGCCCCTTCACCGAGGCGGCCATGCACCAGGGTATTCATGCCCAGGTTTTCATTGGAGAACACTTTGACCTGCACACTGCCGCCTTCCTCCACGTCTTCCGGACGCACACCCAGCACCAGGGTTTTGCCTTCGTACGCAGCCAGCAACTCCTTTTCCTTTTCCGTCAGAGGAATGGAAAAATACTGGTTTTCTGCCACGCCATCCCGGATCTCCACATCGTAGAAATTCATGGGCGGCAGGCCAATAAAGCTGGCCACAAAGAGATTGGCCGGGGTATCATACAGTTCCAGAGGCGTGCCCACCTGCTGCACATGGCCCATGGACATGCACACAATGCGATCAGCCAGGGTCAGGGCTTCCGTCTGGTCATGGGTCACATAGAGAATGGTGGCGTTCATGCGCTTGTGCAGCAGCATGATCTCCCGGCGGGTGGCGCCGCGGAGCTTGGCATCCAGGTTGGAAAGCGGCTCATCAAAGAGGAACACTTTGGGGTTGCGCACAATGGCACGGCCCATGGCCACGCGCTGGCGCTGGCCGCCGGAAAGCTGCTTGGGCTTTTTGTTCAATTGATCCGTCAGCCCCAGAATCTCCGCCGCTGCCAGCACTTTGGTATGAATCACATTGGGGTCTTCCTTGCGCAGCGTCAGGGAAAACGCCATGTTTTCGTATACCGTCATGTGGCCGTAAAGGGCGTAGTTCTGAAACACCATGGCCATGTCGCGATCCTTGGCCGGAGCGGCAGTGATATCTTCCCCATCCAGCAAAAGCTGGCCGGCACTGATGTCTTCCAGCCCGGCCACCATCCGCAGCGTGGTGGATTTGCCGCAGCCGGAAGGCCCCACCAGCACAATAAATTCGCCGTCTTTCACATCCAGGTTGAAATCAAATACGGCCTGTACATTATTATCGTAAATTTTATCCAGATGCTGTAAGCTGATATTGGCCATAAGGCATCTCCTTTACTTGGTGTTTTCTGTCAGGGAGGCGTTATAGGCATGCAGCTTGTGGCTGCGGATCACGGCAACTGCACCGGCCACCAGGCAGCAAGCGGCAGAAAGGCACAGGAAAACAACAGTCATCATATGTTCCGTGGGCTGCAGCGCAGCAGGCACAATGACTTCTTTGGCAACCTTCACCATTTGCCGACCCTGTCGTTCATTCACATATTCAATGGTGGACGTCACCCGTGCCATCTGGGCCGGCAAAATGAAGATGCGGACGA
This sequence comes from Clostridia bacterium, assembly GCA_017434775.1. Lineage (GTDB taxonomy): Bacteria > Bacillota > Clostridia > Christensenellales > Aristaeellaceae > RUG563. Next base: position 30,536 of record JAFSGG010000067.1, on the reverse strand, counting down.
TCTGCCCGACACCCAGCCCCAGCAGCAGGTAACCATAGCTCTTTTTGTAATTCTTGACCCCTTCAGAAGAAAGGAAACACAGCAGCAGGAACAGCAGGTTGTACACAATGGAAAGGCCCATCAGCATTTGATAAAATTGGTTGTTGTTGATTTCATAGACGATTACAAAATAGAACACATTGAAAAGAATGGCCAGATAGCAAATACGGGAAGAGAACAGGTTTTTGTTATACCGCATCCGATCCAATCGAATGGTCCGGTTATCAAACGCTGTGTTCGTCATGCTTCCACATCCTTTCCTTGTGCGATCAGCTCTGCTTCTTTCTTCATCAGCTGCATTTTCCACAGGAAATTGCAGATCAGGAAAACACATACCAGCAGCACCAGCCCAAACACCACATAATGTGCATCAAACCAGAAAGTGGAATCGATATACTTGGCTGCCAACGGTTTCTGTTGTGCAATGGCATCATCAATGAGCTTCTTATATGCGGCAAAGTCGATCGTCGTCAGAAATTGATGTTTGAAAGCCGAAATCTGGCTATGCGCCCAAATGCTTAACGAAACACTGCCAACAACAAACAGCCCCGTACTCACGGCATTGCCAATGTAGTACTTGCGGCGATTGTGCGTATTGGTTATGAAAAGCAAGCCGGACAAAAGCAGCATATAAATGGAAAAGCTGGAAAACTGCTTGTTGAAGGGCTGCATATCGTAATAAATACGCGCACCCTGAATCATGTCCATTTCAGGATACCTTTCATCCTTTATTAAATAATACAACCCATCATACAAATCGGTCATGATGCCCAAGGCATAAATAAACACCAGGGCACTGACAGCCACAGCCGCCAGGCAGACAATTCTTTGCCAGGTTAATTGTTTTTTATACATAATGACCTCCTGTCAATCATGTCAGCTACATTTGCTGTAACTTTTTTGTAAAAGGCTCCCATCAGCCTCTCCTTTTCGCAGGGGCTGATGGGAACCCATGACGGGGGCCGAAGCCCCCGCCATGGCGAAAAACGGAATTACTTTCCGATGGTTGCATAGTAGGCCTGCAGGCGAACCCAGGCATCCTGCTTCAGTTCCAGATAACGGCCGCCGCCCAGTTTTTCGGAAACATAAGTGGCAGCTTCAACAGCGTCACCCATATTTTCAACGGCATAACCGTTCACGATCTGATCCACAAACAGGTTCTGCTTGCCTTTACCGGCGTTGAACAGGGTGGGCAGTTCGGAGAAGGTGTTGATTTCTTCGTTTTCCACCTTGGTGTTGGGCAGCACGGTAGGAACAGAGGTATACCAGGGATTTTCGGTGATGGCCAGTTCGGGGTGCTTGATGGTGCCCAGAGCGATAGCAACGCTCAGCTTGCCGGCGCCTTCCTTACCCACTTCGTGGGTGCACTGATATTCGAAGGCCTGGCTCTTGGCGAAGGACAGGGTGGAGCCCAGGAACTGACGGGCATAGTTGGTGTAGTTACCGGAAGCCTTGTCCCACAGTTCTTCGAAGGTAGCATCGGCGATCACGGGCATTTCGGTGCCGTTGAAGTTGAAGGTCACATAGGAGCCATCTTCATTCTGCTTGATGAAAGCATCGGGGCCATAGCTCATCAGGATCATGCCTTCGGGGCTGTAAGCGAAGTCAATCAGCTTCAGGCAGGCATACAGCTTGTCAGGATTGCCTTCCACGCCGGCCACGGAGATGCCCCAGCCGTCCGTCTTCACAGAGCGCCAGGATTCGGTAAAGCGCATATACACGCCGTTTTCGTTGGTGCCGTCATACCAGCAGGCCACGGGAACCATCACGGCCATGTACTTTTCGCCTTCCTGCAGGGCGGTCTTGTTGTAAACGGTCTGGGTCTGGTTGTAGTCGTAGTGCATGAAGCCCAGGTCGTTTTCCAGATAGGTCTTGGAAGATTCCTTGGCGGTTTCCAGGAAAGCCTTGGAGATCAGGCCTTCCTGAGCCATCCAGTTCATGCGTTCCATAGCGTCATAAGCATCCAGTTCCTGACGGGCATCGCGCAGATTGCCGTTTTCGTCAATCCACAGATGATCCTGACGGGATTCCATGCCGCGCACGCCGAACAGAACGCCGGCAAAGCGCATCATATCCACACGACGCTGGTTGTTGTCATCTTCACGGGAGAACAAGCCCTGCACGGAATCGGTGCCGTTGAGGGTCTGGGGATTGGCCACCACGCAGCGCAGCAGGGCCACCAGTTCGTCAGCATCCCAGGCGGCATTCTGGCCGATGAACAGGTCAGAACGCTTGGTGCCGTAATAGCCGCCGTAAGCTACGTCGATGTAGGTACGCAGCATGTTCACAGCGGTCACGCCATCGATGGAACCGGCATCGTTCATCAGCTGAACGATGTTGCCGGCGGCGTCATAGTTCTTGGTCACAGTTTCCACAGCGGTGCCTTCGGCGTTCACCACGTCAACCGTCACGGAACCGGTGGTGGGCATATAGGGGGTGTACACGGGAGCAGCCAGCATGTTGCTCTTTTCAGCGGTGAATTCGCCTTCGCCGTCCAGCAGGGCCACAACCCAGTCCGTACGCATGAGGGGCATACGTTCGATGTCGTTCACGCCGTCGAAATAGGGGCTGAAGTAGATGGCGCCGGTGTTGGTATTACCGGTGATGGACAGACGGACGATGGGGTTCTGGTCCAGATAAGCCTTGAAGTTGGGCATCATGTCCAGATATTCGGCGATGTTCACGATGGCGCCGATTTCGCCGTATTCGGTCAGCTTGGAAGCGGTGCCGCTCAGCATGTCCACTTCGTTCAGGCGGTCTTTCCAATAGTCGAATTCCGCGCTGGTGGAATTGCCCTGATAACGGTCTTCAAACTTCACGCCCAGCTTTTCTTCCACAGCCACCCAGGTGGGCTTGAGGTCGCCGGAGTAGTAGGTCTTGCCGTCGGCCAGGGTCACGCCTTCGCCAGCCACGTCGGGGCTGAAGAAGAGACCGGTCTTGGCATTGTTGTAGCCGGTGGCCATCCGCAGGGTGGTGCCTTCGGCATAGGTCAGTTCAGCCGTTTCAGCAACGGCCGGGACAGCAAACACAGAAATGAGCATAACGATTGCTGCCAGCAGGGAAAGAGTGCGCTTCATAGGTTTTCCTCCTTTTTTTGTCACCGGAATCCTTCCGGTGCATAGATCGTGATATATGTTGACCGGGATTTTCCCGGCAAACATCGCTTTTTTATTCCTTCACGCCGCCCAGATTCACGCCTTTAGCGAAGTATTTCTGGATGAAGGGATAAATGATCAGAATGGGAATGATGGAACAGACAATCAGGGCAAAGATCACAGAGTCCGATGCGTAGGGATAATCCCAGTAGGTCATCTGGTCGGGATCCGTGAAATCTTCCAGGGTCTGGCGGATGAACACCTGCAAGGGACGTTCGTTCTTGTTGGCAATCATTTGCTTGGCCCAGAAATAGCCGTTCCAGCGGGAGATGGCAAAGAACAAGGTAACGGTGGCGATGGTGGACTTGCTCATGGGGATGTACACTTTGCTGAGCACCTGGAATTCCGTGGCGCCGTCCACAATGGCCGCTTCTTCGATTTCGCTGGGCACGCCCTCAAAAGCGTTGCGCAGAAGGATGATGTTCATGGCCGCCATACCCATGGCAATGACCACCAGCCATTTATCGTCCATGATGCCGATGGAATTGAATGCTTTCTGGGTGGCCAGATAATTCAGGTACTGGGGAATGAGGCCGGCGGAGAAAAGCATGGTGAACACCAGGAAGAAATTGAAGAACCGGCGGAACAAAAGCCGCTTTTTGCTCAGGGCATATGCGCCCAGGATCGCCACAAACAGGGCCCACACCGTACCGTAGAAGGTAAGGAAGAGGGTATTGGAATAGGCGTTCCAGAACATATTGTTATTGAACATGTGGGCAAAAGCCTGGAACTGCACATCCTTGGGGAAGAGGATCACCCGGCCGTATTCCACCGCCTCCTTGCCGCTGATGGCTGCGGAAACCGCATACAGGAAAGGATACAGGCACGCCAGGGAGAAAATGCACAGCAGCGTATAGCTGATGACCTTAAAAATCTGTTCTGATGTTTCAAGCTTTCTTTTCATACGCTTCTCCTTATCAGTACAGCGACGTATCGGACGCCTTACGGGCAATGGTATTGGCGCTGATCACCAGCAGCATGCTGATGACGTTGTTGAGCATTTCAGCGGCGGAAGCAAGGTCCGGCCGGCTGCTGCCCTGGTCCATACCCAAGCGGTAAGCATAGGTGGAAACCACGTCCGCCGTTTCATAGGTGTTGATGTTATACAGCAGCAGCACCTTTTCATAGCCGATATTCAGCAGGGAACCGATACGGGTGATGAGCATGATAACCACCGTGGACAGAATACCCGGCAGCACCACATAGCGCATCTGGCTCATCTTGCCGGCGCCGTCGATCTGAGCGGCTTCATAGCTGGTGGGTGAAATGGCAATAATAGCAGCGAAATACACAATGCTGTCATAGCCTGCGCCTTCCCAGATGCCGGAAATCTGGTAAATAGCCCGGAAGAATTCCGGCCGGTTCAGAAGGCCGCCCTTGGCCACTTCATGGGAAATGAGCCCCAGGCCTTCCAGCGCCTGGTTGAGAATGCCATACCCGGTGGTCAGTGCCCCCTGCTTCACCAGCATGGTTACCAGGGAGGTCATAACAACGGTGGACATGAATTTGGGCAGATAAGTGAGCACCTGGCAAGTGGAACGCACCAGATTATTGCGCACTTCGTTGAAGAACAGGGCCAGCAGAATCGGCATAGGGAAACCAAAGCACAGGCCGTAGAAGCTCAGCAGGAACGTATTGCGCAGGGCGCGCCAGAAATCCGACGCCTGAGCCCCCACCATCAATTCCTTGAAAGTGGAAAAACCGGTAAAGAACTGATCCGCCACCGGCTTCACATTATCCGCTTTCTTAAAGCTGCCCAGCAGTTCATACATGGGCAGATAGCGCCACAGAAGGAACACCAGCAGCATGGGCACCAGCATCAGGTACAGCCGCCAGTCTTTCAGAACGGTCAGCGCCACATGCTTCCAATAATGTTTTTCCACATCGTCACGAACCACTTGTTCCGGATTTTCCCGGTATACGCCGCTTTCGGCATCATAAATCAGAAAATCCGCCGCTTTCGTCGACATGCCTTCATCCCCCTTGCCTTTTATCTTCGATACGTTATCCATTTCCTTTGGCTTCTTCCTGTTCTTTCTGGATGCGCAGCAGGTAATGCTTCTGCTCTTCCAGCAGCCCGTCCAGCCGGGAGGCGATCCATGTGAGCAGGACCGCAAACAGGGTGGACAGGATATCGGTGGTGATAAACCCGAAGCTGACACCGGGAGTATTTCCCAGCATCATGGAAACCGCCATCCGCCCGGCTTGTATCAAAAGAGCTGTCAGCAGCCCGTAGGAAAGGGCGGTCAGCGCACTTTTTTTCATTTGCTGCCAATCCCATTTTTTCAGGAACCAGAGCATAATAAGCCCGGCCTGGCTGCCGATCAGGTAAATGATCCATTGCTGCCACTGAATGCCTCCGGGGATTGTCAGCGCCGATACCAGGCAAAACGCCGTGCTGCCCGCTGCCAGCGGTACCGCAGCCCAGGCTCCCCACCTGACCAGCACAATGGCAGTGACTGCACAGGAGAGGGACAATGTATAATCCGCACCCCGGAACCAGCAATTGGCACCCAGCACAATCAGCACTTCACTGATGCAAAGCATCACAGAAAAGAGAAATATATCCATGCTGCGGTATTGCCGGAACGTGATCTGCCTTTGCATATACCGACCTCCGAAACAAAAACAATATATACTATTCAACCATCGTTTTATCAAATATCATGACACGCAGCTGAATGATGGTAAAATTCGAATCATATCCAACCTTATTTTACATGTTTTCGCCCTGTGCGTACATAGCCAAAAGAAAACTTTTTATGTACAATTCCGACATTTTCTCTTTTCCGATTCCCATTTCTATGGTATAACAAATACAGAAATAACTTGCAGGAGGAACGCCATGAACACCCCTGTTTACCTGACCCCTGCCGATTCCCTGCAAAAAGCCTTTGATCAGGCGGCGCCCGGCACGGTTTTTCACCTGGCCGATGGCACATACCGGGAAAAAGTGATCATCAAAACCCCTGGGCTTACTCTCCTGGGCGCAGGCCGGGATGCAACAAAAATCGTCTGGAACGACTATGCCCTGAAGCTGGATGAAAACGGTGTGGAATACAACACCTTCCGCACCTGGACGGTGGCCGTCTGCGCCGATCACGTCACGATGCGGCATCTGTCCATTGTGAACGATGCCCTGGAACCGGAAAAAAAGGGGCAGGAAGTAGCCCTTTCCGTGCTGGGCGATGATTTCCGGATGGAAGACTGCCGCCTCGCTTCCACCCAGGACACCCTCTTTGCCGGACCTCTGCCGCCGGATCTGATCCAGCGGTATCAGGGTTTTCATCGGGAAGAATTGCTGGCCCCCGGCCCATCCAGGCAGGTATACGAAAATTGCCTGATCGAAGGATCGGTGGATTTCATTTTCGGCTGCGGCAACGCCCTGTTTGAACATTGCGAAATCCGCAATGTGCACGACGTGCGCCAGGTGGGCTATACAGCCGCGCCCGCTCATCCCCTGGAACAGCAGGAGGGCTATGTATTCCGCCATTGCCGCTTCACCTGTGAAGACACCGTGCGCCCCGGCTCCATTTATCTGGCCCGTCCCTGGCGGGACTGGGGCTTGTGCCGGTTTGAAGACTGCAGCTACGGGCCCCATATTGCCGCCGCCGGCTTTGATAAATGGAACGATACCAACCGGGATCAGACTGCCCGGTTTTATGAAGAGCCGCCAATTTCCGGCCGCGTGCCCTGGGTGAACCGCAACAGCATGACGGGCAAATAAAAAACGCCTCTCCCCTCTTTTTTCTTGCATCCTGTTCCTGCCGGTGTTCTGCTGCCGCTTGCGCATACGCCCCATTTCCTGTATAATAGAAACAGCACTGATGATTCCATAATCTTTCCATCCGTACAGGAGGTTTTATTCATGAGAAAAACCAAAATCGTCTGCACCCTGGGCCCAGCCAGCACGGATCCTGCCGTTATGGCCGAAATGCTGAAGGCCGGCATGAACGTAGCCCGGCTCAATTTTTCCCACGGTACCCATGAAAGCCACGAAAAGGTGATCAACACCTTCCGCTCCGTCCGGGATTCCCTGGGCATAGCAGCCGCCGTAATGCTGGACACCAAAGGCCCGGAAATCCGCACCGGGCTGTTTCCGGCCGGAAAAATTCAGCTGAAACCCGGCCAGCTTTTCACTCTCTGGGCCAAGGAAAGGGACGGAGATGAAAACGGCTGCTCCGTATCTTACCCCGATCTGCCCCGGCAGCTCAAGCCCGGCCACACCGTGCTCATTGACGATGGCCGCATTCATCTGCGGGTGGAAGAAGCGGACGATGAAAAAGCCGTATGCACCGTGCTCAACGGCGGCATCGTTTCCAACCGCAAGGGCATCAATATCCCCCGGGTATCCATCGATATGCCCTACCTCAGCGAACGCGATAAGCAGGACCTGATTTTCGGCGTGGAACACAAGGTGGATTTTGTAGCCGCTTCCTTCGTCCGGCGCAAGGAAGACGTGATCGCCCTGCGTAAATTCATCAATTACCACGGCGGCCACGATATCAAGATTATCTCCAAGATTGAAAACCTGGAAGGCATCGAAAATTTTAACGAAATTCTGAAAAATTCCGACGGCATCATGATCGCCCGCGGCGATATGGGCGTGGAAGTGGAATACGAAAAGCTGCCCGGCCTGCAAAAGCGCTTCATCCGCGCCTGCTTCGCTTCCGGCAAAATGGCCATCACCGCCACCCAGATGCTGGACAGCATGATGCACTCCCCCATGCCCACCCGTGCTGAAATTACGGACGTGGCCAACGCCGTCTTTGACGGTACTTCCGCCGTGATGCTCTCCGGCGAAAGCGCTGCCGGTGAATATCCGGTTGAATCCGTTAAGGCCATGGCCCGCATTGCCGAGCAGGCCGAGCAGGACGCCTTTGACATGGGCGTGTACAAATCCATGATCTTTGATTCCGCCTTCAACGACACCACCAACGCCATCTGCGATGCCGCCTGCACCACCGCAAGGGACGTCAAGGCCAAGGCCATCATTGCCGTCACCCTTTACGGCCAGACGGCAAGGGGCATCAGCAAGTATCGGCCCTTCGAACCCGTAGTGGCCGCCACGCCTGTGGAAAAAGCCTATCATCAGCTCAGCCTCTCCTGGGGCGTATACCCCGTGCTGGCCCTCAATCAGAGCAGCACGGACGAATTGTTCCTCCATGCTGTGGACTGCGCCCGGAACCTGGATCTGGTGCAAACCGGCGATCTGGTGGTCATCACCGCCGGCGTGCCGCTGTCCGTTTCCGGCACCACCAATCTGCTGAAAGTGCAGACGGTGGGCTGACAAGACAAAAAGCAGGGCTTATCCCCTGCTTTTTTTGCACCCTTTTCCCCGGGTTTTCTGTGCAAAAAAACAGCCGATTCCTGTTCTGGAATCGGCTGTTATATTGTCCGGACGGATTATTCCTTGCTGCCGTTGCGTTCATACACCATCACAAAACCAAACAGGCTGGTCAGGCAGGAAGAAACGATATAGAGCAGGTTTACCAGTGCGGGCTGGCCATTGAAGCCGGTGGCAATGGTCTTGGCCATGCTGCGGGCACCGTCAAACCAATTGATGGCATTCACGGGCACCTTATCCAGGGCATCCGCTGCGCCGATGTAAGCGGCCCAGTTTTCAGCCAAGGTGTTGAAGGAGAAGGCATAGCCGGTTACCTTTACTTCGGTGGCAATGCTCTTCTTATCCAGCACAGCGGTAACAAACTGACGGAAGGAAGCAATGAAAGCTTCATAATCGAACACAGGGTAGTATTCCAGGGGATAAACGGTGGTTTCCGTCTGCATGCTGAAAACATAGCCGGCAATGCGGATCACACAGCTGACAACGGCAAGCCAGATCCAGCGCTGACTATTGCGGAGCTTCCCTTCGCACAGGGAGAAAGCCAGCAGAACAAAGGCCAGCATCAGGTCCGCCAGCAAATTGACGGCCCAGACAGGGGTAGCCATGCTCACCTTGCCGGCAAACAGGGTAACCAGAGAAGATATCAGGTTCAGCACGGCAAAGATGGAAGCCTTTTCTTCATTGCGGAAAGCAATCAGGATAAAGCACAACACCAGGGATACAGGGCCCACAAAGCACTGCAGCAAATCAGTAAAGGAGCTGAGCAAGGGCGTCAGGCTGGCAAAAGCCAGGGACAGACCTTCGCCGGAGAAAGAGAACAGGTTGGCAAACAATTTGAACAGGGAAATGAAAAACGTTGCCAACGAGGGCACGGATGCAACCAGATACGGAAGCAGGAAAACAGCCCCGGCCACCATAAAAATAATCCCCTTTACGGAGGTAAGGCGATTTTTCTTCGAGCCTACTGCATAATTCTCCATCGAAATACGCTCCTTCTTGCTTATCACAATTTATTTACCCATTATAAACCATACGGCTTGTCAGCAAGATTATACTTCATCGATTGCCGTCTGTCAACCAAAATAAGCTGTTTTTTGTCATTTTTGGCTCATCTTCGTGAAACTTGTCCATTTTATCATCGCTGCTTCTTCCACGTCAAACGCTGAAAAGTAGCTGTTTTCCATGGGAATCCACTCCTTCTCGAAGCGTTCCAGCAGCCGGGGGTTCCGCAACGCAATGCGGCGCAGCTGTTCCTGAGCCGGCACCGATGCAAACACCGTCAGCGCGCCCATCTCCTGCCACACCGGCATAAAACGGGGATGCATACTGTAGGTGCCCTCCACAATCCTCACCCGGGCTGGAGGACATACAGCCGGGGTCACCGTCCCATCACTGCAATGAAATTTCCCGTATGGAAATGCAGCACCCGACCCGATCCGGGGCAGCACTTCCCTTTCAAAGCGTTCATAATCCACATTGCCGCCGGGCTGCGAAAGCCGTTGGGGCGTGCGCAGTGAAAAGGGGAGAAAAAAATCGTCCATATGAACCACAGGCGCCTGCAGCATGGAAGATAAGCTGTCTGCCAGGGTGGTTTTTCCGCTGCCGCATAAACCGTCGATTACAATCAGCGGTGTTTTCATGGCGATAGCCCGGCGGCCGATTTCCGCCGCATCCGTCAGCAAATCATTCTGCATATTGTTCCCCTTCCTTCTGTTTTTTTTGACAGAAAACTGCCGTTCGGATGAACGGCAGTTGACAGATACCAAATTGGGCTTATTCTTCTTCCTCCGGGCTCTGGACAAACTGCACAGCACTGCGCTTTTCGCCCTGCTCCGCCGGCATTTCATCCGCGCTGCGGGAAATGCGGTAGGCCCCTTCCGGGTTCATCTGAGCAGACATATCCACAGGCGGCTGGGCCTGGAACAATTCTTCATTTTCCTGCAGGGAACGTACAGGCGGCAATTCGCCCCATTCTTCCCGGATCTCCTGGGTGTCTGCATCGGCAGGTTCCGTATAATCCCGGCGTTCGGACAGTTCCAGATGATCATAAGCCGCTTTGGACTTATTCTTGTTCTTGGCGCGCATCACAGTGGACACCGCAAACAGCACAAACAGCACCGCGAACAGCCCGCCTACGCCATAGAGGGCATAGGGCAGCACGCTCTTGGCCTGGGTAAGCCAGGGATCCACAGGCTGCACGGGCACATTGGTGGGCTTGACAGGCTTGGGGGGCAGGGGCGTATTGGTAGGCGCTGCTTCAGCCGTGCCGGTCAAACGTTCCACTTCGATTTTCTTATCGTTGGAAGAGAAAGATACTTCATTGTTCATGGTATCTTTGGCTGTAGCTGTGAAGCGGAAAATACCGGGCTGGGAAATGGTAACGTCCCGGACGATCTTCTTGATTTCGCCCACGTCCATTTCATCGATGGTGGTGATATAGGTGCCGCCGTGGGTGATCACCACGTCTTCAGCCTTGATGTTGCTGTTATTGGTCACCGTCAGGGTGAAGCGCACATCCGCCGGGGTCTTTTCCACCGTCTGGGGATTGCTTTCCAGGTTCAGGGAAAGAATCAGCTGCTTCTGGGGGTCATACACGCCTACCACCAGTTCATCCGAGGTGAGGCTGGACGTATCGCCGGTATTATTGGGCAGGGTGGCCGTCACTTTGAAGGTGGTTTTTTCGGTGAGAATGAATTCCTTTTCTTCGGTCACAGTGGCGCCGGCAGGGATGGTCAGGTTGGTGATGATTTCACCCTTATTGACGTCCTTGACAGAGACGTTGGAGTAGGTGATGTTGCCGTTATTGACAAAGGTCACCTGCAGCCGGGCCGCTTCACCGATGTTCACACCGGTGGTGGGAGAAGCCAGTTCAATGCTCAGGCCGGGCTTGGCCAGGGGGATGGTCTGCTCGCCGATATCTTCGGTGGTAGCCTTTTTATCCTCCCCCGCCTTATAGGTGATGGTTGCCTTGCTGATCAGATCGGCATTGCCGATCTTGCTGGTGAAGGTGACCGTCTTTTTTTCACCGGGCTGCAGTGCATCCACTTTTTCCGCATTGCGGGAAATTTCTTCCTTCACGCGGATGTCGGAAAGGGGCACATTGCCGCTGTTATACAGTTCGTAGGTGACGGTTACCTGCTTGCCGGAGCGCACCACTTCAGGGCTCACCGTGCGCTTGACCGTCAGATCCGCCTTTTCGCCGGTGAATTTCACCGGTGCATCGGCGGTGCTGTTGATGGCAACCAGTTCTCCGCTCTCATCTTCCAGATAATACTTGAGCGTATAAGCCACCTTGCCCTGATCCAGCTGATCTTCCGTTACCTTCCAGGTGCCTTCCCAGGTTTTGAACGCACCAGCCGGCAGCATTACACTGCCGCCGTCGCCAAAGGAAGCAACCACATTGCCGGCGGGATCATACAGCGTTACGGGATCCGTCAGATCCCGGTCGCCGGTATTGGCCACACGCAAAGACACCTGCACATCCCCGGGGGCTGTGAGGCTGTCCGGCGTCACCTGGATGGTGAATTCCACAGGATCGGTTACGGCCAGTGCCTGGGTGCACATGCCAAAAAGCAGTGCCGTCATCAGCAAAAGGCCAGCAAATTTTATCATTTTCCGGGCAAATGTCATGCTTGCCCCTCCCTCCCTCCAAGCACGGCTATCCATGCTGGGAGATAAATATCCATATTCTCTATCATTTTAGAGCATATAGGCCTGAATGTCAAGTAATCCGCGCAATTTGTTACGAAAATATTATCATATAAACACAAAAAAATCAAGGAATTGCGAAATTTAATACATCATCATACTGGGGCACCTGCACAAAGGTGGCCGGCACATTGCCCACAATGATGGATTCCGCCACCAATACCTGACTTTCCAGCTTCACCTGTTTTGCTCCGGTTGGGATCACCAGGCGCACGGTGGTCTGCAAAGAAAGATAAATTTTATGCCTTGTCTGGTTGATGCCGGCGGATTCAAATTCCGTAAAGAAGGCCGCCGAAACGGCGCTCACCGGCACAATGCGCACCGGAATTTTCGGCCCAAGGGCAGAAAAGAAGGGGATCCCCAGGGCCGCTCCCAGGGGAATATGAACGATTTGGGTTTCCGCGCTTTCCAATCGCTTCTGGGTCTGCAGGGCTGCTTCGCTGCTGAACCGGTTCATTTCCGCTGTATTGGCTTCCAGATACGTCACCTGACCGGCATCGTTGACATGCACGGTGATCATTTTGCTGTAAAGATTTTCGCCTGTCATCAGGCTTTTGATGGCTTCCTGTACATAGGAAACCGCCATGGCTTCCGCCCGTGCATGGGCCATATCCAGAATCACGCCCTGCAGATTTTTCTGCAAAATCAAAAACAGGGCGCTCAGCAAAAGCAGCAAAAGCAGCAATCCCCGCAGAAGCCGCCTGCCTCTTTGTTTCTTTTTTTCCGCCAAGCACATCCCTTCCTTTCAGGAAAGGATATGCTGCCGCCGTTAATAGAAAGTACAGCCGCCGATAAATTCCCGCAGCAGGGAAAGGGGCGGAATTTCCTGCAAAACTTCATCCGCAGCCGGCACCAGATAATGCAGAATCTTGATCAGCCGCCGGGCTGCCAGGTAACATTCGTTTTCCGGGGGAATCTGCATGAGCAGATCATAGGCGTATTTTTTCAGCACCGGCAGTTCATAATGCAGGGCAGAATTGAACATGAAATCCGCCTTCTCCTGATAGGGAAAAATCCACTTTTCCTCTCCCCTTCGCACACTGTTCCACATTTTCAGGGTGTCTTCCGGCAAGGTAGCCCGGAACTGATGATCCCGCACAATCCGGCGCAAAAGCCTGGCATCGGTGGTGCGGATGCGGTTGTGGTTATCCAGGTTCAGGCAGGTCAGCTCGCTGATATACACCTTGGCAATCCGCTCCGGATCCAGCCCTTCGTGCATCTGCGGATTCAGCCCGTGAATGCCTTCAATCACCACAATCTGCCCTTCCGCCAGCTGCAGGGGTTTCAGGACAGGCTTGCGGCATTTGGTCGTGAAGTCAAAAGCGGGCATCTGCGCTTCTTCTCCGGAAAGCAATTTTTGCATACACAGCCGGAAATAATCCACATCCAGCGCCGTCAGGGCTTCCAGGTCCGGCTTGCCGTCCGCTTCCAGGGGCAGGGTGTGCTGATCCCGGTAAAAATCATCCAGGGAAATGAGCACCGGCTTTTTCCCCAATACCCGCAAATGGATGCACAGACGGTTGGAGAAGGTGGTTTTACCGCTGGAAGAAGGCCCGGCCACAAACACCGCCCGAGCGCCCTTTTTTTCAATGCCGTCGGCAATTTCGGCAATGGATTTATCATGCAGCGCTTCATTGATGCGGATGAATTCCCGCAGCTTTCCGCCCACCGTCATGTCGTTGAGGTCCGCCGCATTTTTACAATCCAGAATATCCAGCCAGCGATTGGACTGGGCAAAAACCGCCAGATGCTTTTTTCTTTCCTCAAAGGGTGCAGGCAGACCCGGATTCACTGGCGAAGGCATCTGCAGCACCATCCCGGGCTCGTGATACAAAAGCCTGAATGCGCTCACATAGCCGGTGGACGGCAGCATAGCCCCGTAGAAATATTCCGCCATGCCGCCGCAGCGGTAAATATGAAAATAATCATAGGGTCTGAACGCCAGCAGATGGGCTTTTTCCGTCATGCCATGCATGGCAAAATGGCGGATTGCTTCATCCCTGCTCCATTTTTCCTGGGTGAAGGGCAAGTTTTCCTTCACAATTTCCCGCATTTCCCTTTCCACAGCCGCCACCGTTTTTTCATCGGCATCCCGGCCCAGAAAGCGCATGTATACACCATAGCCGATGGAATGTTCAATACGCACGCGGCACCCATCCCCCAGTACCCTTTTCACCGCCAGCAGCAGCACAAAACGGAGGGTACGTTCATAAATGCGCCGCCCCTCTTCATTCCGGAACGTGATGGGATGCAGGGCACAATCTTCCCCCAGCACCTGGTTCAGCTCCAGCGCCCGGCCGCCGCAAAAGCAGCCCAGCGCCGTATTTTTATATTCCGGAGTCAAATCTTCCACTGCGTTGAGCACCGTCACCGGCTGCGCTGCGGTATCATACGTCTTCTCTTTCCCCAGCATGGAAACATTTACAAACATTTTTATTCCTCCATGATGCAAAAAGGGGCGCAGGCTTCCCAAATAGGAAAGCCGCCCCTTTGTTTCTCTTATTCTTTTTCTTCCGCAGCCTGCTGCAAGGCCATTTTCTGCTGCCACTGCAGGTGCTTGGTATTTACATAAGCCGGGCTCTGCTCTTCGGACAGGGAAGCAGCCCTCGTCATAATCCGTTTACCGTCATCATTTTTGCCAAAGCTCAGCTTAAAGAAAGCCAGCCCGTGCTGGGGGCAATCGGCCAGGGCCATGTATTTGTTTTCCCCCTGCTTCACATACCCTTCCTTCACCTCCAGCTTTTTGCCGCAGGCAGGGCACGGGGGTTTCATGGCCGCGGAAGAAGCAAGTGCATCCTTGATGCTGCGCACCCGCAGGATGGCCTGGCATTCCTTCTTTTTCCGGTCCAGATGCTGCAGTTTCCGGGGGGTCAGGGGGAATTCCAGCACCTGTTTGGGATCGGGCAGCTTTGCAAATACCAGCGCCGTATAATAGGCATCGTTCACAGCGTTGTGGAAGGGCATGTTTTCTTCATCGGGCTCCATTTCAAAATGCTCCATGGCAGCCTTGAGACCCTTGCGTTCTTTGCTGTTGCCGATCACCCGGCCAAAGAACTGCTGAATATCATACACCTTAGCAAGGGGCGTATCGCACTTGAAAAAGGTCATGTTCTGATCCAGCACCGATACGTCGTCACAGCCCCAGGTGAGCAGCACATAATCTTCCCCGCACCAGGCGGCAAAAGCCTGCACCGCTTCGTTAAATTCCGGCGCGCCCATCAGATCTTCCTGGGAAATATGAGTGATGCGGGCAATGCGGGGGTGCAGTTTCAGATACTGCTGGGGGCAGATCAGCTGGCTGAAAGAATCCACCACCTGCATCTGTTCATTCACTTTCACCGCGCCGATCTGGATCAGTTCGAACAGCAATTTGCCGCCCACGGCCTTATACGCGGCGGAATTATAGGATATGGGCTGGTTCCATTCCAGATCCAGTACAATATACTGCATGGTCATTCATTCCTATCTTTGATCAGTTTCGCAGCGCTTT
This sequence comes from Clostridia bacterium, assembly GCA_017434775.1. Taxonomy (GTDB): domain Bacteria; phylum Bacillota; class Clostridia; order Christensenellales; family Aristaeellaceae; genus RUG563. Next base: position 14,797 of record JAFSGG010000067.1, on the reverse strand, counting down.
TGCCGGCCAGCGCACCGGTGGAAAAGGCAATCTGCAGGTTATAGCCGCCGGTATGGGCATCCACGTCCATCACTTCCCCGGCAAAAAACAGATTGGGGATCTTCTTTGCCGCCATGGTGCCGGGAGCAATTTCCTTCACATCCACGCCGCCTCTTGTCACAATGGCCTCTGCAATGGGCCGGGTGCCCTTCACGGTGAGGGGCAGTTTTTTCAGCAGCTGCACCATCCGGCTTCTTTCTTTGCCGGTGATCTGGCTGCACACTTTGGTGCCCTCCATTCCGCAGACTTTGGCAAAAACCGCCGCCATCCGCTGGGGAAGCAGGGTCTGCAAAATGGAATTCACCTGCTTTTTCCCGGCGGCCTTGATTTCTCTTTGCAGCCGCTGGTCCAGCTGTTCTTCCGTCAGCCCCGGCTTCAGATCCAGGTAAAACACCGTTTCCCCCTTGTCCGGCAAATGGGAAGAAAGCTCGATCACCAAAGGACCGGATACCCCGAAATGGGTGAACAGCATTTCACCCAGCTCCGAGTATATTATTTTACCACAACTCATGCCCGTTAGGCAAACATTTTTCAGCGTCAGCCCCTGCAGCTCCATAGGCCAGGTTTCCTGGGTCAATATCCCCACAAGAGAGGGCTTCCGTTCCGTTACATGCAAGCCCATTTTTTCCGCAAACCGGTATCCGTCCCCGGTGGAGCCGGTGGAGGGATAGGAAACGCCGCCGGTGCATACGATAACCGCCCTGCAAGGCAGCACACCCTTATCCGTCTGCACGGCACAAAGGCCGGTATCGTCCTGCAAAAGCCCTTTCACTTCGGTATTCAGCTTCACCTGCACCCCCTGCTGCCGCAGAGCCTTTTCCAGCGCTTTGGTCACATCACTGGCCTTATCGGAAACAGGGAACGCCCGGCGGCCTCTTTCCACCTTGGTTTCGCAGCCATACTGCTGCAAAAGAAAAAGCAGATCATCCGGGTTCATCAACCGGAGGGCACTGTACAAGAATCTTGGGTTCCGGGGCACGTTCTGCAAAAAGGTATCCATATCGCACTGGTTGGTCACATTGCAGCGGCCTTTGCCGGTGATGTAGATCTTTTTGCCCAGCTTTTCGTTCTTTTCCAGCAAGGTTACCCGGGCACCTTCCTGCGCAGCAAACAGCGCAGCCATCATCCCGGCTGCGCCGCCGCCAATGACCATCACGTCACTGGTTTTCTCTGTTTGTGTAAATGCTGTATGCATCCCAGATTCCTTCCAGTTTTTCAAAATGCCGGCTCAAGTCTTCCTTTTTCTTGATGGCCAGCGCCACAAGCAGGGCATTCACCAGGGACAGAGGCGCCACCAGTGAATCCACAAAGGAGGCCATATCCGTCCGGGCCGTGAGGCAGATATCCGCCTGCCGGTACAAGGGGCTCATCATGCCATCGGTAATGCCGATCACTTCTGCGCCGCATTCCTGGGCAAAGCGCATAGCTTCCAGGGTACGGGTGGAATAGCGGGGAAAACTGATGCCGATGAGCACGTCGTCCTTTTTGATACGGGCAATGGATTCAAATACGTCGGTGCTGCTGGCCGCTACCAGCCGCACATCGTCAAAAATGAAGCTGAGATAATAGGCAAAAAACTGGGCCAGAGGCGCTGCCGAGCGCAGACCCAGGATATAGATAGACTTGGCGGAAAGCATTTTGCTCACCACGTCCGCAAAGGCTTTTTCATCCACTGCATCCGCTGTATGGCGAATGTTGAGCATATCGGCTTTGAGCACGGTGGACAGCACGGCGTTTTCTTCCATATCGCTGCTCATTTCAAAACGCTGCACCGCCGTCAGCCGGTGGCGCACCAGTTCCTGCAGAGCATGCTGCAATTGGGGATACCCTTCGTACCCCAGCGCCACGGCAAAGCGAACCACCGTGCTTTCGCTGACCCCCACAATATCCCCCAGTACAGCCGCGGTCATGAACACTGCTTTGTCATAGTGGTCCACAATATAATCGGCAATCAGCCGGTGGCTCTTGCTCAGTTTTTTGCCGGTCAGGTTCAGCCGGTCAATCAGGTCGTGTTTCCGTTCCATGGCGCATCCCTTCTCTTTTCAGGATGAGCCCATTATACGAAAGTACACCTGTTTTTGCAAGTTTATTTCCACATTTCTTGCATTTTTTCCGTATATTTTCCGTTTTCATCCCCAAAATGGCCCACAAAACTGCAAGTCATGTGCCCTTCTTGCAAGAAATACCGGTCACTCCCCGGCGTAGTCGGTTCAATGGGCAGTTCCGCCGTATCCACTTCCTGCACCCAGTAATAGGGGCGGTTGTTGGGGCTCAGGCGCAGTTCATAGGTGTCCAGAAAGTAACCGGTATCCAGAGGACATACCACCATGGGCTTCACTTTTTCCGGCGGCAGTTTGGGGGCGTTGAGGTTCATGACGGTAAACCGGGGCAGTTTTTCTCCTTCAAAATGCTCAGCCAGCTCCACGGCTTTTTCCGCCAGGTTCTTATACATTTCCTCCGTAGCCCCCCGGACGATGGATATCGCCATGGAGGGCACATACATCATAGCCGCTTCCCGGGCAGCTGCCACGGTGCCGCTGTAATACACGGCAGATCCGGCATTATCTCCCCGGTTGATGCCGGACAGGCAAAAATCAAAATGCTTGTTTTCCGTCAGGAACGGCCCCAAGCGCACGCAATCACAGGGAGTGCCTTCCACGGAATAGGCCGTTGCTCCTTCCCATTCCACTTTCCGCACCATCAAAGGATGGGTGAGGGTAATGTGCTGGCTGTTGGCGCTGCACTGGGAGGCCGGAGCACTGATAAGCACTTCATGGCCCCGGGCAATGGCAGCATCCGCCAGCGCACGGATACCCGTATCCTGAATACCGTCGTCGTTGGTGATCAAAATCCGCATGGATGAACCCTCCTGTTTTTCTTCCCGTTCATTATAGCGGAATTTTTCCTTTCTGGCAATGGCGGTCCGTTCTTTGCATAAATGTATACAAGGAGGTGTTTACCCCATGAACCAGGATTTTTCCTTCCGCATGATGCAGGGCAAAGGCGGAAAAAGTGGCCACATACGAAAAGAAGGGCAACAGGTGAGTCTTTCCTTTCGTCATCTCCCCCCTTCCCTGCCCTGCACCCTGTACCGGGACGGCCATGTGGTCGATACGCGGCCTTCCTCCCTTCAGGGCACCCTGCAATTCACCTGCCACCGGGACGGCTTTTTCTTCCTCTGCCACGAAAGCAATCTGCTTTTGTGGGAAGAAGGAGAAAATGGAAGCCAGAATTATTTCCGGGCACAGCGGCTGATTCCCAGGCTGGAAAAACCGACAGATTCCGCTCCGGTTTCCCCGTCCGAACCGCCGGTTCAGGCACCGCAAATCCACGAACATCCAAATTCACCGGTACCCATCCTCGCCAACGAACCGCAGCATATGCCGGAAGTGAATTTGCCCACCCCTTTCAACGATGAAACCACCCCCGAGCAGGCCGCACCGCTTTCGTTCGGCAACCGCATTACGCCGCCCATCCCTGTTTCACAGCCGGCTAATACCCTGCCAGAAAAAACACAGCCCGAATCCCTGCCGCCGCCCATACTGAAACCCCGATCCTCTGCCCCGTCCGTCATGACCCTGCCGGCTCTTCCATGGCCCCCTGCTCTCACCCATCTGCAAGCCTTATTCAATACCGGCACGCCTTACCGTCCTTTTTGGAAGCCCGAATTCCGCTGTGTGAAGGTTCCGGCCAAAAATCCTGCCCTGCCCTACAGCATTATGGGCTATCAGGTCAGGAACAGCCGGGTCTGCGCCCTGCTGCAAGCCGTGCCCGGCCATCCGCTGATTCCACCCCGGGGCTTTGAAGGTGCTCCTTACCGGGACGGCCATTTCATCCGCATCCATCCCCTGCCGCAAAAATAGCAACACAAAAAAAGAAGCCGTGTTTCCACAGCTTCTTTTGTTTTGCTTATTGATTACACAGCACCCTGAGCCAGCATGGCATCGGCCACCTTCAGGAAACCGGAGATGTTGGCGCCGGCGATGAGGTCGCCTTCCATGCCGTATTCCTTGGCAGCATTGTAGGAGGCTTCGTAGATGCCCTTCATGATCTGCTGCAGCTTCTGGTCCACTTCTTCGGCGGTCCAGCTGTAGTGCATGGCGTTCTGGCTCATTTCCAGACCGGACACGGCCACGCCGCCGGCATTGACAGCCTTGGAGGGAGCGATAACCACGCCGTTTTCCTTCATGTATTCCACAGCGTCCAGGGTGGTGGGCATGTTGGAAACTTCCACATAGAACTTGGTGCCGTTGGCCACGATGTTCTTGGCATCTTCCATGCGCACTTCGTTCTGGGTGGCGCAGGGCATGGCCACGTCCACTTTCACTTCCCAGGGCTTCTTGCCGGCGAAGAAGGGCACGCCAAACTTGTCAGCATAATCCTGCACCTTGTCGCGGCAGGAAGCGCGCATTTCCAGCAGGAAGTTGATCTTTTCGGGGGTGTTGATGCCGTCTTCGTCGTAGATGTAGCCGTCGGGGCCGGAGATGGTAACCACCTTGCCGCCCAGTTCGGTAACCTTCAGGCAGGTGCCCCAAGCCACGTTGCCAAAGCCGGACACAGCAAAGGTCTTGCCCTTGATGTCTTCGCCGAAGGACTTGAGCATTTCAACGGTATAATACACTGCACCGAAACCGGTAGCTTCGGGACGGATCAGGGAACCGCCGAAAGCGCGGCCCTTGCCGGTGAGCACGCCGGTGAATTCGTTCTGCAGACGCTTATACTGGCCGAACAGATAGCCCACTTCGCGGGCACCCACGCCGATATCGCCGGCAGGCACGTCGGTATCCGCACCGATGTACTTGGAAAGTTCGGTCATGAAGGACTGGCAGAAGCGCATCACTTCCATGTCGCTCTTGCCCTTGGGGTCAAAGTCGCTGCCACCCTTGCCGCCGCCCATGGGCAGGCCGGTGAGGGAATTTTTCAGGGTCTGTTCCAGGCCCAGGAACTTGAGGATGCTCTGGTTTACAGAAGGATGGAAGCGCAGGCCGCCCTTGTAGGGGCCGATGGCGCTGTTAAACTGCACACGGTAGCCGCGGTTGATCTGGGTCTGGCCCTGATCGTCGATCCACGGTACACGGAAGGTGATGATGCGTTCAGGTTCCACGAAGCTTTCCAGCAGGGCAGCCTTTTCATACTTGGCTTCGTTGCGGCTGATAACGGGCTCCAGGGTGGTCAGGATTTCAGTAGCCGCCTGAAGGAATTCAGGTTCATTGGCATAACGGACTTTCAGATCGTTCAGAACTCGGGATGCGTAATTGCTCATTTACTTTCGCCTCTTTCATCAAAGATAACGGGGCAATTATACTGTATTTTTGCATACAATGGCAAGGCCTTTTCTGTTTTTTCACTGTTTCCGTTGTGTATCAAAATTGTATTTATGTTCCTTCCTGCACGGCAGCCAGAATGGGTGCCAGATAGCTTTCGTCCGTCCAGTCAGCCGCCTGACCGGCAGAGCCCATGAGACCTTCCGCCATGGATGCCATGGACGGATCCTTCTGCTTTTGCATCATTTTTCTTCCCATATTGATGATAAAGCGGTGAAAGGGCTTCATTTTGCTGTCGTCCCATGCGCCCCGGCAGTAATACAGGGGCAGAGAAGCCAGCTCATCTTTCATCTGTGCATCCTTACAGGTGGCAATGTATTTTTCATCGTAGGGAGTGGCGCCTACGGCAAAGACCAGCACTTTTTTATCCTTCAGTTTGCCATAATGCTTTTTCAGGAAATTCAGGCCGGAAATGAACCCGGCATACAGCCCGCCGCCCAGGATGATGGTGTCATAGGGCAGTACATCGGAAAGAGACGCTTTTTTCGTTTCCATCCGGGCAAAGCCCGTTTTTTCCTGCAGCCATTTTGCATACTTCTCCGTGGCGCCGTATTTGGACTGATACAGAATAATTCCCTTTTTCATCTTATTCACCCAAGCCTTTCAAATTACTTTCCATTTGCATGATGGTGCGGATGGTTGCCTGTAAATCTTCCGGCGCAATGCCGGAAAACATCTGCTGTATTACTTTTATGCCGATTTCGTCATTCTTTTCACAGAATGTCCGGCAGCTTTCTGTAAGCTGCACACGCTGTTTCCGCCGGTCTTTTTCATCCGTTTCCAGCCGCACAAACCCCTTCTTTTCCAATTTCAGAAGAATTTGCTTGGTATTCTGGTGACTGGTGCCCAGGATGCCAGCCAGCTCCTTGATCCCCGGCGCTTCCCGGCACATATGGATGCAGATCACGGCAAAAAACTGTTTCCAGCTCATTGCCCCAATCAGCTTGTCCGCCGCCGCCTGAAACCGGTTATCAAAGGCGCTGAGTAACCCCAGCAGAAAATAAGGCGCTTCGATCCCCGCAAAGGATACGTTCTCCTGCTGCATCACCTGTTCAAAATCCATGCTTTCCTCCCGAAACAAGAAATAGGTAATACATTACCTTATAAAGATAACATATTACCTATTTGCTGTCAATACATAGAATTTACAAAATTTCTTTTTCCAGTGCTGCCCGGCCAGACGTATACGCACCGCTGATTTCCGTATACAAACTGCGGTAAAAATCTTCCGCCGCCTGCTGTCTTTCTGCCGCCATGCGCTTTCCCTTTTCCGTGTAAAAACGGTCGTAGATCTTTTCCAGCTTGAACCGGTATTCATGAAAGAAAGAATCCGGCACATCGCCGCTGCCGTCGGACACCGTGCCGTCCGGCTGCAAGGTATACAAAGGTTCCCGGGCATCCGCCCGGTACATCAGCGTCCTGGCAATGCCGATGGCCCCGGCCACGTCCAGCTTGTCCGCATCAAACAATATTTTCGCTTCCATACTTTCAGGCGGCATGGCCTTGCGGAAACGATGGGTGAAAATGCAGTTCCTTACATGAGCGGCAAATTCCGGCGCAAAGCCATTTTCCCGCAAAAACTGTTCCGCCTTTTCCGCTCCCTTCTCCGCATGGCAGATGGCTGGGTTTTCCAATTGATCCTTCCTGGCAATATCGTGCAAAAGACAAGCGGCGATCAGCACGTCTTTGTTCACCGTTTCATTTTCCGCAATTTCCATAGCCGTGTACAGCACCCGGTACACATGATCCTTGTCATGCGCCGCATCCTGCATGCAGGAGAGCATGTAGTTTTCCAGCAGAGTGAATGTTTCTTTCTTCATATAGTTATTCCTTCATTCTAATAGTTATGTATCGGCACAGCCGGGGAACCATGGAGGGGCGTTGCCCCCTCCACCCCCACAAGGGTCATTGACCCTTGACCCTTCCTGCGGACACAGAATTCGTTTCTTCCAAACAACGTGCCGCTGAAACACACGGGTATCCTCCGTCCCCCCACGGGCTGGGCGGCATTCCGCCGCCAACCGGATGCTCTGGCATCCGGGGAAAATGAAAAAATAGGCGGTGAGAAAATGCATTTTCCCAACCGCTATTTTTTATCATTTTCATTGTGCCCGTGGGCTCTCTTCTCGCTTTCTCAAGCATCATGCGGAAAGCCGTTTGAAAAAAGCAGTTTTCTGCATCGCAGAATGGGTGCAGGAGCTGTGCTCCTGCCGCATGGGCATGGGGGCTGCGCAAGCCCTCCTATATCGCACACTCCGTCAGTTCAGCTTGGAAATCTTCTGGCCCTTGGCGGTATCTTCCACCATGTAGCCCAGTGCCTTGAGGGCATCACGCAGTTCGTCGCTCTTGGCCCAATTCTTTTCCTTGCGAGCGGCGGCGCGGGCATCGGCCAGGGCTTGCACTTCTTCCGGCAGTTCCATCACATAGGGTTTCACCAGAATGCCCAGCACGTCGCACAGGCTCTGCAGGGTGGCCAGGGTCTTTTCCAGGGCTTCTTTGCTGCTGTTTTCGTTGAGCACCACATTGGCTTCCTTCACGATTTCAAACAGCGCGCCCATAGCGTCGGCAGTGTTCATATCGTCGTCCATGGCGGCGTCGAAGCGATTCACGCTTTCCTGCAGTTTTTCCATCAGCTGCTGTTCCGCTTCGCTCATATCCTTCTGGGCAGCGCTGTCCATGAGGAACGCCATGCGATCCCTTGCGGTATAGAGCCGCTGGAGGGAAGCATGGGCCTGGGCAATCATATCCCGGCTGAAGTTGACAGGGCTGCGGTAATGAGCAGAGAGCATGAACATGCGCACATCTTCCGGTGCGTATTCCTTCAGAATATCCCGCACGGTAAAGAAATTACCGGCGGACTTGCTCATCTTTTCATTATCGATATTGATGAATCCATTGTGCATCCAGTAGTTGGCGAAGGGCTTGCCGGTGGCGCATTCGGACTGTGCCACTTCGTTTTCATGGTGGGGGAACAGAAGATCCTTGCCGCCGCAGTGAATATCAAAGGTTTCGCCTAAGTATTTCATGCTCATGGCGCTGCATTCAATGTGCCAGCCGGGACGGCCCTGACCCCAGGGACTGTTCCAGGCAGGTTCGCCGGGCTTCTGGGCCTTCCAGAGGGCAAAATCGGCGGGGTTGTGCTTCACGTCGTCCACGTCGATGCGGGCGCCGGCTTCCAGATCGTCCATGTTCTGGCCGGAAAGCTTGCCGTAAGCGGTATCCTTCTTCACATCGAAGTACACATCGCCGTTCACTTCATAGGCATAGCCCTTATTCTGCAGGTTCTTCACCAGCTTGATGATATCGCCGATGTGCTCGGTAGCCCGGGGGTGCACGGTGGCCTTGCGGATGCCAAGGGCTGCGGCATCCTGATAGTATTCCTGAATGAACCGGTCGCCCAGTTCTTTCACGGTGATGCCTTCCTGATTGGCGCGGCGGATCATTTTGTCGTCAATGTCAGTGAAATTCTGCACAAACTTCACTTCGTAGCCCCGGTGCTCCAGATAGCGGCGCAGCACGTCAAACACAATGAAGGGACGGGCGTTGCCGATGTGGAAATAATCATACACCGTGGGGCCGCAGGCGTAAATGCCCACCTTGCCGGGCTGCAGCGTGACCAGTTCTTCCTTCTTCCGGGTCTTGCTATTGTAAATCAACATAGAAAGTGCCTCCTGTTATTTATTATGCGAGAGGAGGTTCTTTGGGAGGCCAAAGAACCCCCTCTCGCGCTCTCCCAAGAAAGCCGGTATTTTTTCCTGGGTGCTTGTTGTATCGGAAAACCAAGATGCGCTGAAATGCCTGTTACGGATTTTCAGTGATATTCTGACAGCCGCCGTTTTCCCTTCCGGGACAATCCTCCACCGGACACCCGGTGCAGCCCACTTTGATGGCATGTTCCGTCAGCACCTTTTCCAGCTGGCTGAGCCGCTTATAGAGCTGCTGCATTTTGTCCAGCATGGGGTCGGGCAGGTCGCCGTGGTTCAGGTCGATTTCCGGGCGCTTGGCCGGGCCGCGGACGATGCGGCCGGGATTGCCCACCACGGTACACTGGTCCGGCACGTCTTTGAGCACAATGGCCCCGGCGCCCACTTTTACATGGTTGCCAAGGGTGATAGGCCCCAGCACCTTGGCCCCGGCACCCACCACCACGTCATCCCCAAGGGTGGGGTGGCGCTTGCCGGTATCCTTGCCGGTACCGCCCAGGGTGACCCCCTGATAGAGCGTTACGTTCTTCCCCAGAATAGCCGTTTCGCCGATGACCACACCGGCACCGTGATCAATGAACAGCCCATCGCCGATGGTGGCACCGGGGTGAATTTCAATGCCGGTTTTTTTCTTGGTGCGGCTGGAAATCCACCGGGCCAGGAAATACCGACCCTTCAGGTATGCTTTGTGGGCCCTTCTGTGCCGTCTGACAGCCTTGAACCCCGGATAGCAGAAGAACACTTCCGCCCGGGAATGTACGGCCGGGTCCCTTTTCAGCACGGCATCCAGATCCCTTTTCAGGGTATCAAACATGCAGATTCCTCCTAAAAAAATAACGCACGTTCCCTTCAGAGAACGGCGCATTGCCATCAATCCACTCTTACTTGCCATGGATATCGCCTTAACGCGGCGCATACGGCCATGCCTACTGCATATTTCGGCACAGCGGCTCCCGGGGGCACTGCCTGGGGCAATGGGGCGCGCTTACAGCCGGTGACGCACCGTCTCTTTCATTGCCGGAATCAGGCTTTTTTCCCGTTCCCTGCCTGTTATTTATTATATGCAGGAATGCAAAAATGTCAACCACTTTCGGGCTGTTCTAAAATTGTGCTTTCCCCTTTTGCCGCTTGATGATTGTATGCAATTTCTATATAATGAAGCGGTATCACCGCCAAGGAAAGGATTTTTGTTTTATGCCGAATTTTTCCGTGAATGACAGTGTATTTGAACAGGCCGCCAAGCTTTTCCCCACCCCCTTTCATCTCTATGACGAAAAAGGCCTGCGGGAAACAGCCCGCAGCCTGAACGCCGCTTTTTCCTGGGCCCCGGCCTTCAAAGAATATTTTGCCGTGAAAGCCCTGCCCAATCCCCATATCCTGCGTATTCTGAAAGAAGAAGGCTGCGGCGTGGACTGCTCCAGCGAATGTGAATTGCAGCTGGCCGAAATGGCCGGCTTTTCCGGGGATCAGATCATGTTCAGCGCCAACGCCATGCCCCCGGCGGAATTTGCCCATGCCCGGGCTTTGAACGCCATTGTGAATCTGGACGATATCACCGATATCGAAACCCTGCGGGACAACGGCGGCATTCCGGAAGAAATCTGCCTGCGGTTCAATCCCGGCGGCAATTTCCGGCTGAATAATTCCATTATGGGCAATCCCGGCGATGCCAAATACGGCTGGATGCCGGAACAATTGGTGCCCGGCATGGAAAAGCTGAAGAAACTGGGTGCCAGGAAATTCGGCCTGCACGCTTTTCTTGTGAGCAACACCACCGAAAAGAGCTATTACCCCAAGCTGGCCGCTCTGCTCTTTGAAACCGGCAAGGAACTTTCCGAAAAAACCGGCCTGGAATTCACCTTTGTGAACCTGTCCGGCGGCATCGGCATCCCCTACCGCCCGGAAGAAGAAAAGGCTAATATCCGCTACATCGGTGAAATGGTGAAGGAAGAATACCTGCGTGTGCTGGGCGAAGGAAGCAAAGTCAAAATCAAAACCGAGCTTGGCCGCTTCATGACCGGCCCCAACGGCTGGCTGGTAACCCGGGTGATCCACGAAAAGAACATCCATAAGCACTACATCGGCGTGGATGCCTGTGCCTCCAATCTGATGCGGCCTGCCATGTACGGCGCCTATCACCACATCCACATCTGCGGCAAGCGGGACGAAATGGCCGATACCCTCTACGACGTGACCGGCTGCCTGTGCGAAAACAACGATAAATTCGCCGTAGATCGTATGCTGCCCAAGGCAGAGATCGGCGATCTGATGGTGATCCACGATACCGGCGCCCACGGCCATTGCATGGGCTATCAGTACAACGGCCGCCTGCGCAGCGCGGAAATCCTGCTTCAACAGGACGGCACCTTCCGCATGATCCGCCGGGCCGAAACCCCGGCCGATTATTTCGCCACGCTGGTGGACTAAACCCGCTTTTATCCTTGCTTTTTCCCTGAAAGCAGGGTAAAATACAACCGAATGATTCGTATCAGGCAGAGTAGCTGCCGGCGCGTTAAGTGTTCATGAACGGGGAGTTGTCATGAAACGAAGGGGGCTTGCGAAAAAGAAAAGCAAGCCGTTCCGCGGTGCCGGCGGCGCATCCCGCTGCTTTGGTCATTTTGGCAAACTGCCTCTTGCGAGTCGAAATCTTTTTTGATGAACAGGAGGCTTTTTTCGTATGAAACAATGGTTTACGGCTGCTTACTGGCGCGAATCCGTACACATGAACCCCTACAAGCTGTGCCTGATGGGCGTACTTGTGGCGCTGCAGATTGTATTGGCCCGCATCACCGCCATTCCGGTGGGCAGCTGGCTGCGCATCGGTTTCGGTTTTTTGCCGGTGGGCATTGCTGGGTATCTGCTGGGTCCGGTATGGGGGCTTGTGGTGGCTGCCGTGGGGGATATTCTGGGCACACTGGTGTTTACGCCGCCCATTATCTGGGGGCTTGTGGTGGCCAACGCCCTCAACGGCCTCATTTTCGGCCTCTTCCTCTATCCCCGGAAGTATTCCCTGTGGCGCTGCATTGTGAGTCTGGTGCTCATTTCCCTGATTTGCAATTTCCTTTTGAATACCTATTTCCTGGCCCAGGCCGGGTGGGTGGCGGTAACGGACGGAACAGACTGGCCTGCTTTCTTCCGCACCCTGGTGACGCCGGTGTATCCGGAAGGTTCTCTGCTGCCCAACTGGATCAGCGTGGGCAATCGCTTTATCAAGCAATTGGTAGCCTGCCCGGTAAATATCGTCATGCTGTATCTGGTGCTGCGTGCCGTGGATAAAATGCCCAAGAGCGTGCTGCGCCTGAAATAAACGGAGGTTTTCCCCGATGGAAATCAACCGCAAAAAAATCCTTGAAAAGCTGGCTTCCATGTATCCCCACATGGAGCCGGCTTTGGTGTATCATAACCCTTTTGAACTGCTGGTATCCACCATTCTGGCCGCCCAGTGCACCGATGCCCGGGTGAACATGGTAACCCCGGCGCTGTTCCGGGATTATCCGGACGCCTTTGCCATGGCCAAAGCCGAGCCGGAAGAAATATACCCCTATGTGAAAAGCTGCGGTTTTTCCGCCAAGGCGAAAAATATTGTGCTGGCCAGCCGAAAAATTGTCTCCGATCATGCAGGAAATGTCCCCTCCGATATGGAAAGTTTAGTAGCGCTGCCCGGCGTGGGCCGGAAAACCGCCAATGTGGTAAGGGCCTTTGCCTTTCAGATTCCGGCCATTCCGGTGGACACCCATGTGCTTAGGGTTTCCAACCGGCTGGGGCTGGCCTCTGCCCTGACCCCGGAGGAAACAGAAAAACAGCTGATGGACGTGATCCCGGAAAAAGACTGGTGCGACGCTCATCACTGGATCCTCTATCACGGACGCAGGGTGTGCCATTCCCAGAAGCCGGACTGTGCCAACTGCGAACTGAAACAATTATGCCTGGCAGCCAATACCCGCATGATCAACCCCAAACTGGATGCCCGGAAAAAGAAGAAGGAGGCGCCCCATGATTCACCCGCGCTATGAACAGGAACTGAAGAAACAGGAAGCCCTCATTACCCGGAAAAATATCGTATCCGATGATTACAACGGCATTTATGACCGGTATCAGTACCCCGTGCTCACCCGGGATCATATTCCGCTGTTCTGGAAATATGACCTGAACCGGGAAACCAACCCCCACTTCATGGAGCGGCTGGGGGTCAATGCCGCCTTCAACGCCGGCGCCATTTACATGAACGGTAAATATTATGTGGTCGCCCGGCTGGAGGGCAGCGACCGCAAATCCTTCTTCGCCGTGGCAGAAAGCGAGAACGGGGTGGATAACTTCCGCTTCTGGGATTACCCCATCCTGCTGCCGGACACCTGCCCCGAAGAAACCAATGTGTACGATATGCGCCTGACGCAGCATGAAGACGGCTGGATTTACGGCGTGTTCTGCTCCGAAAGCAAGGATCCCGACAATGCCGACCTGTCCGCCGCTGTGGCCGCCGCCGGCATTGTGCGCACCAAAGACCTGAAAACCTGGGAACGTTTGCCCAACCTTGTGACCCTCCGCTCCCCCCAGCAGCGCAACGTTTGCCTGCACCCCACCTTTGTGAACGGCAAATACGCTTTCTACACCCGGCCTATGGACGGCTTCATTGAAACCGGCTCCGGCAGCGGTATCGGTTTCGGCTTGTGCGATGATATCACAAACGCCGTCATTGATGAAGAAATGATGACCTCCATCCGCAAATACCATACCATCACCGAAGCCAAGAACGGCGCCGGCGCCACCCCCATCAAAACGGATAAGGGCTGGCTGCACATTGCCCACGGCGTACGCAATACGGCCGCAGGCCTGCGGTATGTGATTTACTGCTTCATGACGGATCTTAAAAAGCCCTGGGTGGTAACCCATGAGCCTGGCGGCTTCCTCATCGGCCCCAAGGGCGAAGAACGGGTGGGCGACGTATCCAACGTCACCTTCACCAACGGCGCCGCCGTCAACGAAAACGGCCGCCTGCTGATCTACTACGCTTCCTCCGACACCCGGCTGCATGTGGCCGAAACCACGGTGGAAAAGCTGGTGGATTACTGCATCAACACCCCTTCCGATCCCCTGCGCAGCGTGGACTGCGTAAAGCAGCGCTGTGAACTGATCAAGAAAAACCTGGAACTGCTGGGAAAGTGATGCTTTCAGCCTGCTGCTGAGGAGAACCGTTCGTGGGATGCGCTCGCACCCGGTGTTCATTCAAAATGAAGAATGCAGAATGATCGTTTGTTTGTGATGATACCGGGAAATGTCAGCCATGTGCGGCTTCCCGGCACCGTAGGGGAGGGGCTTGCCCCTCCCTTTTCTTATGTGTTCATATGGCTGCAAGGGGAACGATGGAGGGGCTTTGCCCCCTCCACCCCCACAAGGGACAACGTTCCGCAACCTCAATCTACGCCTTGGTCGCTGGCGCTCCCAACGCTTGTTTCGGTTGATTCATTCGGCTTTCTGCGGCTTTCAGCCGCTCCCTCCACTGGAGGGCCGGTCGCCTCATTCACCCTTGACCCATCCCCCGGACACAGGTGTGAACACTTCCACACTGTTTTCCCGATGGGGCAACATGCATAAAACGCTTTGCACATGGATGACGATTATTTCAACAAAAACAGAGTAACATAATAAAAAACGGCTGCGGTACTGCCGCACGTCCACGGGCTGGCGGTGGAACACCGCCTGCCGGATGCTCTGCATCCGGGGAAAACAGAG
>JAFSGG010000066.1 GCA_017434775.1 Clostridia bacterium | reverse complement strand
GTTCTAAACGAAATGCACTTCGATATTAAAGAAGTATATACAATGGCAGTCAACGGTTTCATTGGCAACATCAAATCCAGTGGCTTTGAGGCAGTGGAAAAAGTAAATGCCTGTGTCAAAAAATACAAAGCTTAACCCGCCCGCTTTGTTTTTCTATAGTAAAAAAGAGATGCACGCAGCATCTTTTTTTGTATTCGCTTATTTACGCAAAACAGCCCTCGTCCAGGCCACGGCATTGCCCTGCATGAGCCAGGCTTTCATGTTCTGCTGCAAAGAGGTCTTTTCCGGCAAATCAGCCGAAACCTCGCTGTAGCCGGGAAACACCCAGTTCAGCACCCCAAGGGATTCTGCATTTTCCTCCAGCACCCGGAACCGCCGGTTGAACTGCAAAATCTTCGATGTTTCCGGCAGCAGATGCTCCAGTGCCGGGCTCATCATCCAGCTGTCGCACTCCCAGGGCAGGTTCTGCCATTCGGGATAGAAGGCTGCCAGAAATCTTTTGAATGCTGCAAAGGAAGCATCAATCGCTTCCGCGCTCAGATCCGCATCGGAAGGAATGTGCAGGGAAATAAAGCGTCTGCCCTTTTCCGCCACCAGTTCGTATTCCAGGCAACCTGCCCGAAATTCCAGCAGCGCCAATTCCCGCCAGAACCACCAGCCGGTATTAAATTTCCACTCCCCGGTTCTGTCATGGAAAGAACGCAGAAATCGGGGCACAAGCTTCATGGTTTCAGCAAAGATCTCAGAAGGGATCCCCTTTTCCTGATAACGCTGCCAGGCACCGCCGGTCACATCCATCACGGCGTATAATTGCTTCATGCCGTCCGGATCTTCGCCGATGGCCTTTTTTATTGTTTCAAAGGCTGCTTCCGTTGTTTCCCGGCACAGATAGGCTTTTTTCACATCCTCCGGCATCCTGTACGGATTGTTTTCGTCCATTGCTTCCAGCTTCCATGTCACGTCTGCCGGCATATCCAGCAAAGCATACCATGCGCTTTTTGTCATTCGTTTTCTCCTTTATCAATAGCCGTTTTGCAGCATCCACTCAAACACCTGCCGGGCGATGGGTGCCGCCACACTGCCGCCGCCGCCCGCATCCTCCACCACAATGGCAATGGCATAAGGGTGCGCCGGATCATCCATGAACCCCACAAACCAGGCGTTGGTGTTCTCCTGGGTGTCCAGCTGGGCAGAGCCCGTTTTGCCACACACACGCACGCCGGGAATATTCGCCGCCGTGCCGGTGCCGCCGGTAACCACCAGCCGCATGTATTCTTTCAGCCGGGCCGCCGTATCGGTTTCCATGGCCCGGCGGTACACCCGGGGCTGGGTCACGGAACGGGTATCCCCGTTATGAGCCACCGTCCGGGCAACGGCATAGGGTTCCATCATCACGCCTTCATTGGCCACGGCAGATGCCACCAGGCACATATGCATGGGCGTTACCAACAGTTCGCTCTGCCCCACGCCTGTCCAGGCAATTTCCGTTTCCGTCCGGTTTTCCGACGGATAGGAAGAATTCTCCACCACCAGCGTGCGGAACAGGAAATTATCATTGAAGCCAAATCTTTCGGCTGTTTTCTTCAGTTTTTCATCGCCCAGGTTCAGCGCCACCCGGGCAAAGGTATTGTTACAGCTCACCTGAAATGCCCGCTGCAGGGTCAGCTGCCCGTGCACCGCATTCCCGGCGTCCGTCACATTCCGGGTGCCGTCGCCCACCTGCAAAACCCCGGTGCACTGATAGGCGCGTTCTGCCACACCCTCATCATTCTCCAGTGCAGATGCCGTTGTGATGATTTTGAAAGTGGATCCGGGCGCATACATCACCCGTACCGCCCGATTCTGGGCAGCGGTTTCCGAAGCAAAGCCCTCCGGATCAAACTGCGGCAGGGAAATTTCCGTCAGCACTTCCCCGGTTTTGTAGTTCATCACCACCAAAGCGCCTTTTTTATCCGCCGGGAACAAGGATGTGGCATAAGCGGAAAGGGCTGCATCCAGTGTCAGGTGCACGTCGTCACCCACCCGTTTCTTCCCCTGCATAAAGCAGGAAAGCCGCTCCGCCATGCTCATATCAAACCCATAAAGAGAAGCCGTCATAAAGCTCTCCACGCCTTTATCCACCCGGTTTTTATCATCCCCCACTGCATGCACCATGGCCATACGCACCGCAGGGTTCGGGTGATAGACGCGTTTGGGCATGCCGTCCTGATCCGGCCGGGATGCATCATTGAATGCCAGCACCATCCCGTTACGGTCCAGAATCTGGCCGGGGATCACTTCCTTTTTCTTTCGGCTCATGAATGTATTGGAAGCGGATGAAAACCACCGGTTTCCGTTCACAATCACGCTGTAAGCCCCGTATGCCGCCAGCACGGCCAGCATAATGCACAGGAACACGCCCACACGGCGCAGGTTATTTCGCAATTGCTTCACAGCCCGTCACCTCCCTGCAGTGCCAGTTCCCTGTCTTCCCGCAGATCGGCGGCATTCCGGGCGGAGACCCCTTGCATAATGCCGATAATGCACATACAGGATACCATGGCCGTACCGCCAAGGCTGATGAAGGGCAAAGGCAAGCCGGTCATGGGAATGAGCTTGATATTGCCGCCGATGATCACGAAGGTCTGCACCGCCAGCATGGCGGCACAGCCCGATGCCAGCAGCGCATGGAAACGGGTGCGGCTGTTTCGGGCAATCATCATGCCGCGCAAAATGATCAGCACATAAACAGCCAGGATCATCAGGCCAAAAATCATGCCAAATTCATTGACAATCACCATAAAAATGGAATCGTTCTGATGCTGGGGTATCACCGTACCATTGCCTACGCCAAGCCCAACGCCAAAGGGACCGCCGTTCACCATGGCCACCAGGCCCTGGATCAGCTGGTAACCCTTCCCCTGGGGATCCGCCCAGGGATCCAGCCATGCATCCACCCGGCTCATGGCTCGGCTGAACCGCTCCGGCATGATCAGGCTGCCGGCCAATACCGCCGCAGCAGCGCCGCCCACACCGGCCCCCACCAGCAGCAAACTGCCCGTGGCTGCATAGCCCAGCACCATGGCTGTGCCAAAGTATACAAGGGCCGTGCCAAAGTCGTTCTGCACCGCCAATATCAGTACGCAAACAGCAGCAAACCCCATGGCAGGGATTACCTTGCGCCGGGCCAGCAGGGTAGAAAGGCAAATCAGCATCAGCACTTTTACCACTTCACTGGGCTGGAAACTGAAACCGCCGATGGCAATCCAGCTTCTGGCATCATTCTTTTCCACACCCATGACCAAAGGCGCTGCCAGCAGCGCAAGGCCTGCCAGCATCATGGGCATATTCAGCAAACGGAAATGGGGCATATAGCGAATCAACAGCGTGCAGCCGATCATGGCGGCCACACCCACCCCATAATTGACGGCCTGGCTCATGCCGTATTCCGGCTTCAGCCGATACAAAACCAATACCCCCAGGGCGCACAAAAAATTCACCAGGGAAAGCAGCAGCGTATCCGCCGGGTACAATTTGGTAATGCCCACCGATCCGAAAAGAATCAGCACCGGCACCACGGCAGCCAGCACAAAGCACTGCCATTCCATTTTCTGCAAGCCCAGCAGCATAAATGCCAGGAAATAAAACAGCATCACCGTACCCACCAAGGCACGCCCGGGCGACAGGTGACGTTTTTTCTTTTTACTCATCGTCTGTCGCTCCTTCTGTTGCGCTGCACCGGGCTAAAATAAGGCATGGCCTCATCATTCTCCTCCGTGAGCTCCTGAGACAGCGGAATGCCCCGGGCATCAAAGCCGGGCCAGGCTGCACCCTCCTGAGGTATGAAAGCCTGGGGCTGTTCATCCTGCGGCTGGCCATCCATTTCCCTCTGCAGCATCATCTGTTCAAAAGGCCGGGGCATTTCGAATACGTCCCGGGGCATTTCTTCTGCGGCATCCGGCATCTGCGCCGCAAAGGCTGCCGGATGGGGTACATTCAGCCCGGCAAACAGGCGAATACGGATATTGGCGTGGCTGAGGGTCACTTTGGTACCGTGCAGGGCATAAGCCGTAGCTTTGATAGGCACCCCTTCCACCCACACTTTCCGGCCGAAACAGGGCTTGATGCGCACCCCTTTCCCTTCCGCAAATTCAAACAAAACATGCCGCCGTTTCACACCCCGGCGCCGCAAGCGTATATCGCAGGTTTTGGAAGAGCCGATCATTCCTTCCCGGGGCAAAGGATAATGCTTGCCCGTTTCCAGATCCACCACCTCGCCAATACGGCCGGCATCCGGCAGTTTTTTCAATTCTTTTTTCTGAGCACGGGCATCTTTCAGCATCTGACGGCCGGCGCGCAGCAAAATAAGCCCGCCCAATGCGATAAACACATACCGCATCAGCATGGACAGCAATTCATACGCTTCCGGTGCCACATTGCATACCCTCTTTCTTCATTTTTCTCATTATACCATATTTCACAAGAAATGCAGATTCCGTTCATGTAAATTTTTATGCTCTGCGGTATTCACGCTTCAGGATATCTACCATTTGTTCCGGTGTTTCCCGGCACCCGCCTGCCAGCCACATTTTTATGATTGCATTCAACCCATGACGGAAAAATTCAATATGATATTCAATGTTTTCTTCCAGACCATCCCGTATGGCCACATTTCTGTCGTAGATTGAAATTTTCTGACGTTCATCATATTGCAGCTTAAAATAAGTTTTGTAGAATATCTGGTTCTCATAAATATGCCGGAACATTTTCAAAGACCCGTTTTGCTCATTATCATCGGATGCTTCTGTAAACATGGACGAAAAATCTTCCTCCAGCTTTTTCCTGATTTTATCCGCCAGGTCATAAA
The DNA here is from genome assembly GCA_017434775.1 of Clostridia bacterium. Classification (GTDB taxonomy): domain Bacteria; phylum Bacillota; class Clostridia; order Christensenellales; family Aristaeellaceae; genus RUG563. The sequence goes on along the minus strand of JAFSGG010000066.1, from coordinate 51,298 downwards.
TATCCAGATAATTGGCATAAAACGTGCTGCGGTTCAATCCGGTCATCCGGATGATATCCGCCACGGCTATTTCCTGTATTTCGCGGGTTTGAATCAATTCAATAAATGCCTTCTCAATTTTCTCCTGAGACTCCCGGCGACGCCTGTTATTCTTTACATTCATGCTTTTGCTCCATTATTCCAACACTTGTTGTTTAATTGATGATTGTTTTCGCTTATCAAAAACATTATACTACGTTTGCATTAATAAAACAACTGTTGTTTTAATGAAAGGAGAAAGAAACATGAAAAAGAGCAATTTCGTAGCCCTGGTAATGGGCACTGTCAGCGGTGTGCTGTTTGCACTGGGTATGTGCATGGCCCTTCTGCCGGAATGGAACGCATTCACGGAGGGCGTCATCTTTGGCTGCATTGGCCTGGTGCTTGGCCTGGTCACCTTCATCACCTGGTGCCGGATGGAAAAGAAGCCCCTGCCCCGGCTGAACGGCAAAAACACCCTGCGTATTCTTTATGCCATTTTAGCCACCCTTATTTTCGGCATCGGCATGTGCATGTGCCTGGTGTGGCATCAGATTATCTGGGGCACCCTGGTAGGGCTGATCGGTATTGTCATGCTCATTTTCCTGATTCCCATCGTCAAGGGCATCAAATGAAAATTACAAGAATAATGGGCAACCCGCTCATCCGGCTGGCAAGCAATATTGTTTACGCGATCGCTTGCTGCACGACCGGTATCCTGAGCCACTCCTGGTGGTTCATCGCCATCGGCGGATACTATATCGTGCTTTCCATGGCGCGCTACTATCTGTTGCATATCCTGCGAAAAGAGCCGTCCAGAGAACAGACAGCTACGAAGACTACCGGCATATTGCTGATTGTTCTGTCCGTCTGCATTGCTGGGATCAATACACTCTCTGCCATCAAAGACCGTGGAACGGTATTTCATAAAATCATCATGATTACCATTGCTGTCTATGCTTTTACAAAAATCACCGTATCCATATGGGGATTGGCAAAGGTAAAAAAACACGCCCTTCCCCTGATGCGCTCCTTGAGGAATATTGCTTTTGCCGATGCGCTCGTGTCCATTTATACGATGCAACGCTCCATGCTGGTCACCTTTCCCGGTATGGCCCCTTCCCAAATCCAATTTTTCAATATATTCACCGGAACAGCTGTGTGGCTTGTCACCCTGTTTCTGGGCTTTAACCTAATAGGAGGAAAAAGAATTACCATGGCAAAATCCAAATTTATTCAGGCAAACGAAAAGATTGCCGAAACAGTAAGCAACGGCTACAAAAAAATTGAAACCGGTGTTGTGAACGGCTACACCAAGATCGAAGACAAATTCGTGGATACTTTTCTGAAAAAAGACGGAGAAACCATCGAGGAAGCAAAAGCCCGGCTCAAAAGAGAAGAATAAAGTCAACATAGCAGCAAGCAGCATATGCCTTGCTGCTTTTTTCACGCTTCACTTATGCCCTTCTCTTCTTGCAAAACTGGTGCGGATACGGTATAATATAGTGGTACTTTTGTAAGAAGGAGACCCGATATACATGAAATTAGGTGTCGTAGGGCTGCCCAACGTGGGCAAGAGCACCCTTTTTAATGCCATCACCGGCGCCGGCGCACAGGCCGCCAATTATCCTTTCTGCACCATCGAACCCAATGCAGGCATCGTGGCCGTACCGGATGACCGGCTCACCAAGCTGGCCGAAATGTATCATCCCAAAAAGGTGACCCCCGCCACCGTGGAATTTGTGGATATTGCCGGCCTTGTCAAGGGCGCCAGCAAAGGCGAAGGCCTGGGCAACAAGTTCCTCTCCCACATCCGCGAATGCGAAGCCATCGTGCATGTGGTGCGCTGCTTTGAAGATGAAAACATCATCCACGTGGATGGTAGCATTGATCCTGCCCGGGATATCGAAACCATCAATCTGGAACTGATCTTCGCCGATATGGAAACCGTGGCCAAGCGGGAAGAAAAGGCTCGGAAACTGATCAAAACCGGCGATAAGAAATACGGTGAAGAAGCAGACCTGGCCAAGAAGGTGCTCACCCACCTGGAACAGGGCAAGCCTGCCCGCACCTGCCCCCTCACCGACGATGAAAAAGAAACGGTGAAGGGCTGGTTCCTGCTCACCACCAAGCCCGTCATCTACGCCGCCAACATTTCCGAAAACGACGTGGGCGAAGGCGAAGAAGAACTGGAAATGGTGCAAAAGGTCAAGGCCATCGCCGCCGACGAAGCCGCCGAAGTGCTGGTAATCTCCGCCCAGATTGAAGAAGAAATTGCCCAGATGGAACCGGACGAAAAGGCTGAATTCCTGGAAGAAATGGGCATCGGCCAGAGCGGCCTGGACCGGCTCATCCGCAAGTGCTATCATCTGCTGGGCCTCATTTCCTTCCTCACCGCCGGGGAAGACGAATGCCGCGCCTGGACCATCATCAACGGCTATAAAGCCCCCCAGGCTGCCGGTAAGATCCATACCGATTTTGAACGCGGCTTCATCCGGGCCGAAATCGTCCCCTTCACGTCTCTGATGGAAATGGGCAGCATGGCCGCCTGCCGGGAAAAGGGCCTCATCCGCTCCGAAGGCAAGGAATACGTGATGCAGGACGGCGACGTAACCCTCTTCCGCTTTAACGTCTGACCCATACGCTAAAATTATCTTTCGCATACTGCAAACAAACTCAAGAAAAGCCGAGGAATCATCCTCGGCTTTTGTTCTGTTCAGTTTGCGTGTGGGAAAAAGACAAACTCCATTTTAACCAGTCGCTCCCCCCTATCACTTTGACCAAAGTGTTCCATAAATCAATCAACTCGATGCTTTGGAGAATCGCATCCGTTCCGTGCAATGAATAATAGACACCGACATTAAATGTCAACATTCCATAATCAACCAATTCATTCACACCCAAACTGATAAAGTTTTTCTGTAATGCTGACGATACTGCACGCATTAATTCTTTATCTGAAACAACGGCTTCCCAACCACCTTTCACTACCGCTTTTATTGCCTCCTTTCTGATATCTTCCGTCGTAGATTGTCGATAGAATGCTGTAATAGAAGACCGGAAATCCTCCCAATCCAATTCTTTCAGTGCTTTACGAAAAGCAGCTTTATCATTGACTCCCAGAACATCAACCAAGCTTTCCATACTATCCATTGTCGAAAAAAAAGATACTGCTCCATTAATATAGTTCACTGTAGCCAGTTCGTCGGTTGCCATTGGATCGGCAAATCGAATATACCCCCCTGCAGGCACATTCAATTTGATAACCGATTTACAGGCATAGGATTCTGTATTGCCTGCTCGGAAATCCCAAAAATCCACAAAACCAAAGTACACATATTCTATCATACCCGGTACAGAGAACTCTCTCCAGTATGAATTGATATAGGATGTCTTGATCAGATTATCATTCGCATCATATACCAAAACTCCATAAATCGCAGGTGATATATTGAATATTTCCATAGATACTTTGTAATATCCATTCGGATATGTCTGAGGTAAGTCATTTTTATACTCTGATGTAAAGTCAAAAATCTGTAAATCGTTTGATATCCTCATTCCTTTCTTTTTCCAATCAAAAAGTTTCATTGTATCAAACCGTAGCTGATCAGTAGATTTATTGTCCTCACTGAAACTGCAATGCACCCTAATTCGATCAATTTCCACCCCATCATAAGTAAGTGCTATATTATAGTGCCCATTATATTTCTCAAAAACATGAAAGACATGATTATCCGTCAAGATTCCAAAGGAAGTTTCCTCAAGTTGTTCAAAATCCAAATTCTCAACTTGTTCTACCAGCAATACCTGGTCCGTTAAATTATCATACACTTTTAAGTGGACAGCAGTTCCTTCTCGCAAAATAATCATATCATGCTGAGGATAAAAATACGGATCATCCACATAAATGCTGTATCGTTCTTTGGCAGAATCAAGGTTCATCTCAGAAGTATCCGGTTCCTCTGTAGCAGGAATGATTTCAAGTCCGCAATTAACACAGTATGCATTATTCTTTTCTCCATTTTCTCGATCCGTACCGTTTTCGGAGCATACAAACAAATGATCACTGACCGTAATAACATTCGACTGGGCTTTCGCTGTTTCACCTGTGACAGTATCCGTCAGCGTTAGTTCAAAATACCATAAGTCCGGCTCTTGCGCCGTTATACTATGATAACCGGAAGCAGTATGCCCCATGCTGCTTTTAGCCATCCAATCCAGAGCATATTGCCCAGATCCACCGGAATATACCGCTTCAACTCCAAAGGTTTCACCAACGCATACTTCCTTATCCGTTACAGACAGATGGATATCCAGAATTTCAGATGACCTTAAACCGCAGATGCATGCACCATCCTGACCATAGCAATGTTCTTCCCAAAGTCCTTCGCTGCGCGTTTCCAGAAATTCGCCACAATCTGTACAATGCCATTGCGTTTCTTGCAAAACGTAATGCTGTGTTTCAGTAATCGGTGTTTCCCTATCTACAATAGTCAATACATCTTTCGGCTTTATATTTTGATGCATACAATCCGCCAAAACCTCGATCGAATCCGACTGCACAGTGATCATTTCACCGGTCACAGTATCTTTCACAGTCAACCGGACAATCCAAGTTCCGGGTTTCTCTGCCTTCAGTGGCCATACATTGCGCACGGATAAACCAGTATCACTATAGACATACCACTCTTTTTCAAAGCGCCCCGAACCACCTTCTATTTGGTAACTATAAGCAAACCATTCACCAATATTTACTTCTTTTTGAGGAGTATGGCATGTTACAGTAAGTGGCAACAATGGGATATCGGGATCGGGGCAACCGCAAATACAATAACCATTGTTGTACCTATGATCAAAATAGTGTTTTTCCCAATATCCATTTTCTTCCTCCCGCAGAAATTTTCCACAATCTGAACAGCATATCTCATATAAATTAATCTCATAGTGCTGCGTTGTTGTAAATGCTACAGATGGTTCAATAAAATAACCTTCACCTCCATATCCAATCTCTTCATGGGAACAAGCAGGATCAGCCTGATATTGGCATTCGGAACAAACGCCATTTTCATCAAGAAAATAATGGTACTCCTCATAAGTGTCCGGTTCATGTTCATGGACATAAGGGCAAATTTTGCATTTATCTACTCTGTAATAGATGCATTCATGCATGGCGGGATTCTCTTGGCTGGGCACATAGGTTTCAAAATACTCCCAATCGATTATGTGATCACATTCCGCAGAAACTGAACCCATCACTAAAAGCATACAAAGTCCCACCAGAATATTGAACATTCTTTGTTTATTTCGCATGGAAATTGCTCCTTCTATATTCATTATCTTTTGCATTCATTATACTATCAGAACAGTTTTGCGTCAATATTTCGAAAAGAATGAAAACCCTTTCTTCCCATTACTTCATTAGAAAAAACCGGGAAATTCATCCCCGGCTTTTGCTGTATTCAGTTCGCTGCGTTTTCCAGCACAGCCACATGGCCGGTGAGAGCATGGCAAAAAGCATTCAGGTTTCCCTGCCTCTCTTCCGGCAAAAGGCCCAGGAATTCTTTGCACAGCAGCACCGTAGCCCGGGCAGCCGATTGCAGATCCTCCAATTGCATCTGCATCAGATCCGTTTGCACTTTCAGCCGGTCCAGTGCCTGCCGGCTTTGGGGATCATAAAAAACAACAGACTGCACGCTGCTCTCTCTTGTCTGCAAAGGATTGACGCATGGCACGCCTTCCCCTTGCAGTTCATCACAGATGCGCCGGATCATCTCCGGCCGTTTGCGCAAGACGGAACGGTATTTGTTCTGATACCTGAGCATTGCCGTCTTGTCTCCGCCGGACAGGGCCAGCACACAGGATCGCACGGATTGCCCCCGGCTCTGGGCCAGAATCACCTGCCGCACCAAAGCTTCCACTTCTCCCTCTTCAAACAGCACAAAGGGAGCTGCCCTTCGCAGGGAAAAATCTTCATTCTCCCGCAGCTTCATATAATAATAATTCCTTACACTGTTGGGTTTTCTGCCCAGCTGCATACCGATATCTTCAAACACACTGCGCAGGGACGTTCCCTGTTCATGCGCTTTTTGCGCAGCCTGTGCCAGCAGCTCCGTTTCTTCTGCCTTCCAGCCGTTTTTTGCCAGATGCACGGTCATCCTTCTTCCCTCCCCTTCATTTTCAGGCATAGTATACGCTTTCCGTCACAGCGCTATACATCCGTTTTTTTATGCCGTCCTGTTACACATGTAACAAATATTACAAAAATAAAAAAATATTATTTTCTTTGCAACAAATTGTATGCCTCGTTCGTCTATATATACGAGGTGATAAACAATGAGCAATCTGTACACCCTGAATAAAACAAAAAAATTCATGCTCCTGGCCATTGATGAAGATGAACAGAAAGTGTTTGTAAACGGCGATCCCTGTGAACTGACCCATCAGGAATACTCCCTGCTTTTGCGCCTGGCCGGCAATGCGGACAAGCCCGTTTCCCGGCATGAACTTTTACGGGATGCCTGGGGATATCTCTCTCCCGGCGAAACCCGGACAGTGGATGTGCATATCCAGCGCCTGCGCAAAAAGCTGGGCTCTGCCTGCATTGAAACCGTATACCGCCTGGGGTATCGTTTGTGCGCCCATGCGGTGTGATTCCCCTTCCTTTCTCTTTCCTGCTGCTGCACGGACAGGTGCGCAGCAGGTTTTTTTTGAAAAAACAGGATTTTTGCGGCTTTTTTTCAAAAAAAACCGCCCCAAGGGGTAGCGCATTTTCGTCAGGTATGATAAAATACAATGTGGTATGTTCTATACATCCTATATGGAGGAAAAACATATGACAAGAATTGAAAAGGTATTGGCCAAGGCCAATGTGGCCGCCCATGAAGGCGTGATCATCCACAAGCCCTCCAACATCTTTTACCTCAGCGGCTACACCGGCGAAGGCATTCTGGTGTTCGGCCACGGCTTCAAAGCCATCATTACCGATTTCCGCTATACCGAACAGGCAGAAAACCAGGCCCCCGGCTTCCAGGTGCTGATGGTAGGCAAAGGCCTTTCTCACATCATGCTGGCCAAAAAAGTATTCGACGAGAACGCCGTCACTGCCGCCTATTTTGAAGACGACGAAATCAACGTGCGCGCTTTCCGCAAGATGGAAGAAGTGCTGAACGGCATCACCCTTTCCCCCATCAACAACGTGCCCGAACAGGTGCGCCGCATCAAGGACGAAGGGGAAATTGCCGCCATCGAAGAAGCCTGCAATATTTCCTGCCAGGCATTTGAAGCGCTGCTGCCTCACATCAAGCCCGGCATTACCGAAAAGCAGCTGCAGATCATTCTGGATAACCTGCTGCTGGAAAAGGGCGCGGATGGACTGGCTTTCAGCACCATCGTGGCCAGCGGCGAAAACGGCTCCCTGCCCCTATGCCATTCCTGGCAGCCGCGAAATTCAGCAGGGCGATATGATCACCTTTGACTTCGGCGCCAAAAAGCGCGGCTACTGCGCGGATATGACCCGCACCGTTTCCGTGGGCCAGCCCAAGGAAGAAATGCGAATCATCTACGAAACCGTGCTGAAGGCTCAGGAAGAATGCGAAAAGATGCTGCGCCCCGGCATCAGCTGTAAAACGGTGGACGATCACGCCCACGCCGTCATCGATGCCGCCGGTTATCACGGCCGTTTCGGCCATGGCCTTGGCCATGCGGTAGGCATTGATATCCACGAAGATCCCCGCCTCTCCCAGTTCTGCGAAGATCCTTTGGAAGTGGGCCATGTGATCACCGTGGAGCCCGGCATTTATGTGCCCGGCCTTGGCGGTGTACGCATTGAAAACACCTGCGTTATCACCGAAGACGGCGTACGCACCCTGGTTCATGCACAAAAGGCGCTGCTGATCCTGTGATCGGCTCCCTTATGCAAATATACAACACAATAAAAAATTGGAGGAATTTCACATGATCACTGCTGGCGATTTCAGAAAAGGCATCACCATCGAATGGGAAGGCGGCGTTTGGAACATCGTTGACTTCCAGCACGTTAAGCCCGGCAAGGGCGCCGCTTTTGTGCGTACCAAGATCAAGAACATCATGACCGGCGCTGTGGTTGAACGCACCTTCAACCCCACCGACAAAATGCCCCGCGCCATCATCGAAACCAAGGAAATGCAGTACCTGTACAATGACGGCGACCTGTACTACTTCATGGATCCCGAAACCTACGAACAGATGCCCCTGGGCAAGGATGCTGTGGAAGAAGCCATCCAGTTCGTCAAGGAAAACACCAATGTGACCATCCGCTACTTCAAGGGCCAGGCCTTCTCCGTGGAAGCCCCCAACTTTGTTGAATTGGAAATCACCCACACCGAACCCGGCTTCAAGGGCGATACCGCTACCAACAACTTCAAGCCCGCCACCACCGAAACCGGCTTCGAAATTCAGGTGCCCCTGTTCATCAACATCGGCGACGTCATCAAGATCGATACCCGCACCGGCGAATACCTGAGCCGCGCTTAATTTCCCCTCAAAGGAATAAGGAGGATTTTATTCCATGAGCACTCTTTCTGACCGCGTGTCTTACATCAAGGGTCTGGCCGAAGGCATGAAGCTGGATACCGAAACCAACGAAGGCAAAATCATCGAAAAGATGCTGGAACTCTTGTCCGATATGGCTGCCGAAATGGACGAAATGCAAAACAGCCTGGACGAGCTGGACGAATACGTGGATTCCATCGATCATGACCTGAGCGATATGGAAGACCTCATCTACGGCGAAGAAGATGAATGCGGCTGCGGCTGCTGCGGCGATGACGATGATGAAGAATGCGAATGCGGCCATCATCACTGCCATTGCGGCTGTGAAGACGATGACGACGATGAAGACGACAGCATCGTTGAATACGTCTGCCCCCACTGCGGCGAAGAAATGACCTTCGAAGTGGATTCTTTCGACTTCGATGAAGATTATCTCTGCCCCAGCTGCCACAACCCCCTCTTCCCCGAAACGCCGGACGAAGAATAATTTTCAGCAAACAAAGGCCGATGGTTTTCTCCGTCGGCCTTTTGTTTATGCGGCATAACCGCCAATCCAAAGAAGAAAGGGGTGGCTTGTAATGATTGCAGCCGTGAAGAAAAGCGGCGCAATACAGGCACGGGAAAGCGCCGAATAAACAATCATTTCCCCTGCCGGAAAAGGATGATTGAATCATGAAACCTATGGTATTTACAGAAACAAACTGGGCCTCCATCACGGATATGAAAAAAGCGTACCTGGATATGCTTCAAGGAAAAACCGACGGCTTCCACGCCGATCTGCTCTTTGGTGCCACGCCCTACCGAATGGAAACAGACGGCCATGCTTCCGGTTTCTTTGCCCTTTCGGATGGATGGGACGGCGGCAAAATGCTCACCGGCTTCTATCTGGAAAAAGCGTATACTGCCTGTGCGCAGGATTTGTTTTCCCGCATTGTGACAGAATTCAACGTCACGGCCGCCCTGGTAGCCTCCAATGACGCACCTCTGGTAGCACTGGCCTTTGAAAAGATGCATGCGCTGGGAACGGCCTTCGTGATGCAGGCTTATAACTTCACCTATGGTCCCCCTGCCCGTCCGGCAGAATTTGGCCGGGAATGCCTGGTACCGGTTCAGCCTTCAGAATACGAGGAAATGAACGGCCTGACAGACAAGCAATGGGACGGCTGCTTTGATAACCCTGCCTTCCGCTATTTCGCCCTGAAAAAGGACGGCGAAACATTGGGCTACGGTTCCATTTTCCCGGTGCTGGGCGATGAAAGCCGCATGGACATCGGCAATTTCACCCTGCCTCCACACCGCCGGAAGGGTGTGGGCAGAAGCCTGCTGATCCATCTAGCCCAAACCGTGCTGGACGAAGGCAAAACCCCGGTGGCCGGCTGCTGGTATGGCAATAAGGAAAGCATCCCCACCATCAAAAGCAGCGGCTTCCTGCCAGAAACCCGGCTGTTTTACGTGAAGTTTATCAAGTAATATAACGGGGAACCCTGGAGGGGCTTTGCCCCCTCCACCCCCAGCAGGGACATTGTCCCTGCACCCGGCACCGGATATTGCAATGTGTTTCACACAAACAATCTTCCGGTGTACCAAAGCACCACGCAAGACCTTCCTGCAAAAAATGACAACAGGAAGGCTGCATGTACGCCGTGCAACCGGTGCACGCCCACGGCGGGGCGGCAGAATGCCGCCAACCGGATGCTGTGCATCCGGGGAAAACATGAAAAAAGACCGGATGGGAAAGCTTGCTTTCCCTCCGGTTTTTTCATTGTTTTCATTGCGCCTGTGGGCTTATTTTCTTTCATTCTCTAAGCAACATGCGGAAAACAGATCGAATCCCCCTTTTCCTTCGTCGCAGGGGTGGGTGCAGGGGGAATCCCCCTGCCGGGGGGTACAGGGGGCGAGAAGCCCCCTGCTTCGTTTCAGCTTCGGCTCGGCTTCAATCCAGTTTCACTTCAGATACCCCATCTTTTCCAGCCAGGGCATCAGCCGCTTTTTCTGCATGGGGATCATGTCGGATTGCACAAAAGCCATGAATTCCGCTTCCGTCAGCCAGCGGTAACCCATGGTTTCTCCCTGCTGGCAGGTGACGGAATCCTTGGCAGCGTCCGTTAAGCAGAGGAAGGAATGGTAATGGGTATCGTGGGAGGAATAGATGCCGATGGGCACCATTTTTCCATTTGCAATGCCCGTTTCTTCCCTTGTTTCCCGGATGGCACAGGAAAGGGCATCTTCCCCTTTCAGGGCAGAACCGCCGGCTGTGGCTTCCCAGAAACCGGGGTAATTGGGCTTGTCAAAGGAACGCTGCATCAACAGGTAATCCCCCTCCTCATGCCGCACCAGCACTTCGCTCACCAGATGATATAGCCCTTCCGGCAACGGCTTTCCGCGTACCAGATCAATTCCTGCCTTGGTTCCATCCGCATAATAAGCATCCCAGATTTCCATCATGTTTCCCTCCGTCAGGGCAAAATGACCACTTCGGTTCCTTCTTCGCATAATGCATACAGCGTTTCCGCATCCGCATCTTCAAGGGCAATGCACCCGGCCGTCCAATCCGTTTCCGTACCGCCGCCGTGGATGTAGATTTCGCCGCCCATAAAGCTTCCCCAGGGCGGACGTACGCCCTGGGCTTCCTTTTCCCGGATGCATTGCAGCAAGTTTTCATCCGTACCCAAACGCAGGGCATCGGAAGCGGAAGGATAACTGATGCCAAGGCTGGGGCCATACTTGCCTCTCTTTTTCAGGCAGACGAAATAACGGCCTTCCGGGGTTTTGCCGTCCCCTTCTTTTTCCTTGTTCCCCACCGGCGCAAAGCCCAACGCAACCGAGCAGCAAAATAGTACTTGTTCCTGCTCCATCACGACCAGTTTTCTCTTTTTCTTTTCAATAATGATCTTCATATCACATAAACAAAGTCAATATCAGCGGCAGGAAAATAGCCGGCAGCATATCCCCTACCGGAATATGCTCCTTCCGGAACAAATTTAAACCTACGCCAAGGATCAGCACACCGCCGGCAGCACTCATTTCTGCCACCACCGCTTCCGTCAGCAGCGGCTCCACCGTCTGAGCCAGCAGGGCAATGCCGCCCTGATAAATGAACACCGGAATGGCCGAAAACATAACCCCAATGCCCATGGTGCTGGCCAGAGAAATGCTGAGCACTCCGTCCAGGATGGACTTGGCAAAGAGGGTACCGTGCTCGTTCCGCAGCCCCGATTCAATGCTACCCATAATAGCCATGGCGCCTACACAGTAAATCAGCGTGGCTGTCACAAAGCCCTTGGCAAAATTGCCGCTGTCATCCTTGCCGGAAAAGCGGTTCTGCAAAGACTGGCCCAGTTTATCCAGCCTGTATTCAATCTTCAGCGCCACACCAATGATGCTGCCGATCACCACCGACAGAATCATGATCAGCACATTTTTCGTTTCAAACGCACTCTGAATACCGATGATCATGGTGCAAAGCCCCATGCCGGTCGTCACCGTGCTTTTCATTTTTTCCGGAAACCCTTTGCGCAGCAGCAGGCCGATCAAGGAGCCCACAATCACCGCCGCCACATTTACCAGCGTACCAATCACAGGATTAACCCTCGTTTTTCTGTAAATTCAGGTATTTCTTTGCCGCATCATACAGCGGCTGCCGGGATACAGGGGAAATCTCCTCCGCCGAAGGCAACCCATCCAGGGGAAACCATTGCAGTTCCGTCACTTCTTCCGCCTGCAATTTTACCGTGCCGGTAAAATCCTCGCAGGTATAAAAAATACCGATGATGGAAACTTCATCCCCATTGGGGTACACATGATCCATTTCCGGGCCGGAATAGATGCCAAGCAACGCCAGTTCACCGGCTATCAATCCCGTTTCCTCCAGCATTTCGCGCCGGGCGGCATCTTCCACCTTTTCGCTCAGTTCCACCGCGCCGCCGTGATCCGCCCACAGGCCGTTATCCTTCCGCCTTTGCAGAAGCACCCGGCCATCCCGGATGGGAAACACACCGGCACCGGGCATCAATAATTTCCGATGGCCCACTACCTGCCGCAAGTCCATTATGTAACCCATTATTTGACCTCCATGGCGTAAATATTGGCCCGGTGCGTGCCGTTTTTATACATATCATTTTCCATGGGTATATCCATCTGCCGAACAAAGCGCAGCCCCAGTTTCTCACACACCCGGCGGGAAGCCGTGTTGTTGATATCGTTGGTGATCAGCGCCACCGGCATTTTGTGATATTTCAGCACAGGCAAAAGCAGTTTGCAGGCACGTGCGGCATAGCCCCGGCCCCGGTATTGTTCATCCACACCGTAACCAATATTGCCGCCCACATACAGCCCGGGGCAATAACCCACCCGCAGGCTGATGCGCCCCACTTTTTCGCTGCCTTTGGTAATATAGAAATGATAGGCAGGCACCCATCTTTTCACCGGGTCCGCCGGATCCTTCCGAAAGCAGATAAGCCGCAGTTCGCCGTCTGTCAAATCCGGTAAATCCATAAAGCCATTGAATTCACAGGGCAGCTTTTCCATTTTCGCTGCATCCTGCCATCCATCATACTGCTCATTCGTCAGGGCATAGATCATTTCATCCCCGGGCACGCCGTCAATATCCTTCATGGGGCGCACGCCATAATTGATGCTTGCCGGCTGCATCATCAACCGCTCCATTACATTCCGGCTTTTCTGGTTCCGGGCATCGCAGGTGGCAATTATTTTCTGCACACCTCTTTCTTCAAAACCAAAGCGCACCAGTTCCCGTGCCATTTCTGTCACGTAGCCTTTGCCGCGATACTCAGGCAGCAAGATCCAGCCGATTTCCGCCGCACCGTCGCCCAGTTCCTCAATGCTGCCGTCGCCGATGACTTCGCCGGTTTCCTTCAAAACCAAGGCAAATTCCCGGGCCATCACGGGCTTTTTTTCCCATCCTGCGGTGACCCTTTCCAGGAAGCGCTTTGCATCCCCATCCGGCGTGGAGCCATGGTTCCCCCACCAGTACAGATACCGGGTGGTATCCGGATCTGCGGCAATGGCATAAGCCACGTCATAATCCGCCCAGGTAAAGGGCCGCAGGATCAGCCGTTCCGTTTCCAGACGCATACAAATCGCCTCCTCCAAAATAAACAGAAAGGGGCTGCTTCGTTTTTGCGAAACAGCCCCTCGTGTACCGGTTCTTTTTACTGAGCGGCAGCTTCCGTCACAACGGGATGCACACTCACCTGCTTGTCGAACTTACCCTTGCGTTCGAAGCGCATGATACCGTCCACCTTGGCGAACAGGGTATCGTCCTTGCCGATGCCCACATTCAGGCCGGGATGCACTTTGGTGCCGCGCTGACGGACCAGGATATTGCCGGCCAGAACGAACTGACCATCGGCACGCTTCGGGCCAAGACGCTTGCTTTCGCTGTCGCGGCCGTTACGGGTGGAGCCCATACCTTTTTTATGGGCGAAAAGCTGCAGATTAAGCTTCAACATGGTTGCTTCCTCCAATTATCAGTTTTCTTTGAGCTGAAGATACTTAGGATACGCATCGCACAAATCACGAAAGCCCTGGAGCACGGTGTTCATTACCGTCTGTGCATCATGCCCGGCATTTTCGGGAAGGAATATGGACAGGAACCCATCCTTTTCTTCCACTTTTGCCTGAACCCCTGCCACGCTTTCCAGCGCATTGGCACAGGTGAAAGCCAGCACCGATACCGCTGCACAAACGATATCATGGCCCTCTTCGGCATAGCCCGCATGGCCCCGGCAAACAAGAGACGTGATCTCCCCTGCCGTTTTTGTGATGCTGATGCGGATCATCTTCAGGCGTTCACGCCGGTGATTTCCACCTGGGTGAAGGGCTGACGATGGCCAGCCTTGCGGCGATAGTTCTTCTTGCTCTTGTACTTGAAGACGATAATCTTTTCGCCCTTGCCATGGCGAACGATCTTGCCGGTCACGGTGGCGCCTTCGATGTAGGGAGAGCCCACTTCGATGGTTTCGCCGGAAAGCATCATGACGGGGAAGGATACGATGTCGCCCACTTCGTTGTCAAGCTTTTCGATGTAGATGGTGTCACCCTCAGACACCCGGTACTGTTTGCCGCCGGTAGCGATGATAGCATACATTTTGGCAGCACCTCCTATTTTTTACTCGCCGGAAGATCCCAAGGAAGGATGGTTGGCATTTTTCAGCCATGGGCCCATGCCCGATGGGCATGCGTTTAGGAGCCCCTTCCGAGCGGCTTACCAAAGAAGAATACCACGAAAGCCTTTTGCTGTCAAGCGTTTTTCCAAAATAATCCCCCTTTTTTCTTCTTTTTTTCACGCGAAGAAAGCAGGAAAAATACAGGATTCCCGTATTTCTCCTTCCCTTCCTCGATTGACACCAATCCCATCATTTGGTATGCTATAAAAGATAATCAAAGGAGGCATGCACCATGGCTAAAACCGTACAGGATATCCTCTCCATGATCAAAGAAAACGATATTAAAATGGTGGACTTCAAAATGGTGGACATCAACGGCCAGTACCGCCACGTCACCATCCCCGCCGAAAACTTCTCCGAAGATACCATGAAAAACGGCATCGGTTTTGATGCCTCCAACTATGGCTATGCCGTGGTGGAAAAGAGCGATATGGTCTTCATCCCCGATCCCGATACTGCGGTAATCGATCCCTTCTGCCAGATTGCCACCCTGTCCATGACCGGCAACGCCATGATCATCGATACCCCCGAAAACCGCCCCCTGGCTCAGTACCCCCGGAACATCGTGCTGGCCGCCGAACAGTATATGAAGGATCTGGGCATTGCCGACGAAATGTACATCCTGCCCGAATTTGAATTTTATCTGTTTGATCAGGTAGGCTGGGAAGTGCAGGGCAACAGCATCGGCGTTTCCCTGGACACCAAGCAGTCCTACTGGAACAGCGCCGTGGAAGGAAGAGGCGTGGTGGTTCCCAAGCAGAAGAATTACCACATCGCCAAGCCCTTTGACGACACCTACGAATGCCGCAGCGAAATGTGCCTGCACATGAAGGATGCCGGCATTGAAATCAACTACCACCATCCCGAAGTGGCGGCTTCCGGCCAGTTCGAAATTGAACCCCAGCTGGGCAAAATGAGCCATATGGCCGATGCCACCATGTGGATCAAGTACATCATCCACAACACCGCCCTGAAATACGGCAAATCCGCCACCTTCATGCCAAAACCCGTTTACGGCGAAGCCGGCAACGGTATGCACGTGCATATGCTTTTGAAGAAAGACGGCAAGCCCGTTTTCGCCGGCAACGATGATGATTATGCCCGGCTGAGCAAGGAAGCCCATTGGTTCATGGGCGGCCTGCTGAAGCATATAGCTTCTCTTTGCGCCATCACCAACCCCTCCACCAATTCCTTCAAGCGACTGGTGCCCGGCTTTGAAGCCCCCGTCACCGTAGGCTACGCCACCTCCAACCGCAGCGCCGTGATCCGCATTCCGGCCTATGCCAAGACGCCGGACAAGCGCCGTTTTGAACTGCGCAACCCCGACGCCACCTGCAATCCCTATTTCTGCTACGCTGCCATCCTGATGGCCGGCCTGGACGGCATCAAGAACCAGATCGATCCCCACGAAAACGGCTGGGGCCCCTATGATATGAACCTGTATCACCTCTCCGATGAAGAAAAGGCCAAGCTCCATCACCTGCCCACCTCGCTGGATCAGGCCCTGGATGCCCTGGAACAGGATCATGATTACCTCACCGCCGGCGGCGTGTTCCCCGAAGCGCTGCTGAAGAACTTCATCAAGGCCAAGCGAGCTGAATGCAGCGAAATGGCCAAGATCCCCCATCCCGCCGAATTCGACAAGTATTATAATCTGTAAAACAAAAACGGTATCGGTTTCATGGCCGATACCGTTGGTTGTCAAAAAGGTATTTTTGACAACCAGCGATTGACAAACAGCAAAAGCTGTTTATCAATCGAAACATCACATTTACTGTAAAAATGGGTTTGCAGCCTCTTCATAGAAGCTGCAAACCCTATTTTTACGGACGTAAATTGATATAGGAAGCGCCATAGGCGCTCCTCGCAGGAGCAAAGCCCCTGCTGCGGATTACACATGAAGGGGCTTTGGCCCCTTCATACATCCCCATAACAAGTTTTTTGACAGACTGCGATATCGGTTTCATGGCCGATACCGTTTTACTTTGCAAAGCCCTCTCTCACCTGACGGATCAGTTCCTGTTCCGTTTCGTCATCCCGCACCCGGCGCGCCGCCAGAATGCGCCGTTCATTGTCATCATCCACGCAGGTGATCAGCAGCAGCAATTGATCCTCCGCCTGCACATCCACATCCGCTTGCAGCAGCGCCCCTTCCTGCAGCCGGCGGATTTCCCTGTCCCTTCCGGCAATATCCCTGGAATCCAGAGCGCCCAGATTCAGGAACGCATCACTGCTGTTTTGCAGGCTGTATGTGCCCACGGCAAACACCACATACCGCCCGTCTTCATAGGCATTATCAAAGCTAATGATGGCATGATTTCCAAAATAATCCGCCTTTTCGTAGCTCTTGAGATGGCCAAACATGGCACCGGATTTCATGTTGTGCCCGTAAATCATCAGGGTATAGGGCCGGGTGGTCCATTTGGTGCTTTCGTCCAGAAAAAGGGTACCGTTCATATTGCTGTTCCCTTTGTAGTCCCGGCGCAGATAATAGGCATTGTCCTTTTGCACCACCGGTTCATCCAGCGTGGTACCGATTTTCAGCCAGCCCATAATATCCGGGCTGTACCGCAGCCGCAGCACCTGGAAACTGTCCCGCACCTGCGCTTTGAAGTTTCCCGGAAAATGCACCAGAGGCAGCATACCGCTGCGCACCGGCGCGTTGGTCGGCTCAGGCACAGGGGTGTTTTCCGGCAGCACATCCGGCGCTTTGGCAGAAACAGGCTGCTGCCCGTCTTCTTCCTCCTGCCGGGCGGTATAATAAGTATCCCGGATTTCATCCGTTTTCTGCTGATGGGACACATGATCTCCGGCATAGCCGATGATATGATACAGCCCCAGCGCCACAATCGCCAGACAAACCAGCGCGCCAAAGAGAAGCAGGGTTTTCTGCTTCTCTTTTTTCTTGGGGGCATAATGAAAAGTGGTTTTCCTGCCCCGGCGCTTTCCTTGCTGCCTGTTGATGGTGCTCATCTCTTTTCGTGCCTGTTTTCTGTATTTATCATACCGTGTCGGAAGAATATTGTCAATTCACAGGCTTATACTTCGTCCAGCGCCAGCAGAAGATCGTTCGTATTCTCCCTTGCTATCAGCAGTGCCCGGTCTTTTTCCCCCATAAACCCTTCCTGCAGCATGGTATCCGCCAGCTGCAGAAGCCCGTCAAAAAAGCCGTTAACGTTCATCAAGCCAATGGGCCGCTTTATATCCCCCAGCTGGGTCATGCTCAGCACATCACCGATTTCATCCAGTGTGCCAAAGCCGCCGGGCAACACCAGGCAGGCATCTGCCCGTTCAATAAGCCGGCGCTTGCGCTGCTGCACATTCAGGAGCAGTTCATCCTCCGCTATAATCTCCGGTGCATAGGCGTCTTCCAGCCCCTTGATGCGGACGGAAATGACCTTGCCGCCCTTTTCATATACAGCCCGGGACACAGCGCCCATCAGCCCCGTATCACAGCCGCCGAAAACCAGTGTACGGCCGTCCGCCGCCAGCGTTTCGCCCACCTGCCGGGCCAGCATCCTATACGCTTCTCCCTTTCCGCACCGGGAGCCGCAAAAAACCGCGATGGTTTGTTTCTTCACAGGGTTCACCCTCTTTCTTCTTCAGTATACCAAAGCCGGGAATGTATGTCAAAAAGAACAATATTTTTTCTGTTTTACGGCTTGTTCCCCGGGGTCAACTATGGTATAATCAACCTGTTTTTGATTTTTGTGCGGAGGCGTTGAATATGCGTATCGGTTTTGATCATGACAAATATACCGCCATGCAGTCCCAGCATATCCGGGAAAGGATTGCTGCCTTTGGCGGCAAGCTATATCTGGAACTGGGCGGCAAGCTGTTTGATGATAATCACGCCTCCCGTGTGCTGCCTGGCTTCCGCCCGGACAGCAAAGTTTCCATGCTGCTGAACCTGCGCAATCAGGCAGAGCTTGTCATTGCCATCAGCGCCGATGATATCGAAAAGAACAAGCTCCGCGGCGATCTGGGCATCACCTACGATGCCGAAGTGCTGCGCCTCATTGATGCCTTCCGGGGCATCGGGCTGTATGTGGGCAGCGTGGTCATGACCCGCTGGAGTGATCAGCCCTCCGCCGTTCATTTCAAACAGCGGCTGGAAAATCTGGGCGTAAAAGTCTATCGCCATTTCAACATCGAAGGCTACCCCTACGATGTGAAACATATTGTCAGTGATCAGGGGTTTGGCCAGAATGAATATGTGGAAACCAGCCGTCCTCTGGTGCTGGTCACCGCTCCCGGCCCCGGCAGCGGCAAAATGGCTGTATGCCTCAGCCAGCTCTTCCAGGACCACAAACGGGGCATTCAGGCCGGTTATGCCAAGTTTGAAACTTTCCCCATCTGGAATCTGCCCCTGCGGCACCCCATCAACATGGCTTACGAAGCCGCCACTGCCGATCTGGACGACGTGAACATGATCGACCCCTACCATCTGGATGCTTACGGCATCAGCGCCGTGAATTATAACCGGGACGTGGAAATCTTCCCCGTGCTCAGTGCTGTGTTTGAACACATCTATGGTTCTTCTCCCTATAAATCCCCCACGGATATGGGCGTGAACATGGTGGGCAACTGCATTGTGGATGACGAAGCCTGCCGGGACGCCTCTAAGCAGGAAGTGATCCGCCGCTATTTCGCCGCCAGATGTTCCCTGGCACTGGCCCACACCACACAGGTGGAAGTGGACAGGCTGAACCGTCTGATGCACCAGATGGGCATCTCCTCGGAAGACAGGCCCGTGGTAGCCGCTGCCCGGAAACGGGAAGAAGAAACCGGTGCACCGGCTCTGGCCATTCAATTGCCGGACGGCCGCATTATCACCGGCAAAACCTCCGATCTGCTGGGGCCATCCGCTGCCGTGCTGCTCAATGCCCTGAAAGCCCTTGGCGGCATCGAAAAGAGCACGCATCTCATTTCCCCCACGGTGATCGAGCCCATCCAGTCCCTCAAGTGCGATTATCTGGGCAACCACAACCCCCGCCTCCACAGCGATGAAGTGCTGGTGGCCCTGTCCATCTGCGCCGCCACCAATAAAGACGCTGCCCATGCCATGGCCCAGCTTCCCCTGCTCAAAGGCTGCGAAGCCCATTCCACGGTGATCCTGCCCCAGGTGGACGATAATATTTTCCGCCGTCTCAAGGTCAACCTCACCTGCGATGCCCGGCACCAGACCCATAAACTCTATCATAAATAACACAAGATCTGCCGCCCGTTTCCCGGGCGGTTTTTTCATACCAAAAACCGCATGATTTCCATTAAATTGCCACAAAAATCCCTGATTCTTTGTTGCGGCAGCCGGTCCTTTTGTGTTATAATAAAAAATGGTATGATGTGCGTTTTGTGTGCATCCTGGCATCATACTGCGAAAAAGCCAAAGGAGTTCTTACATGCTGAATTTTGTCAAAAAAATGTTTGGTCTGGGCGCCGAAGCCCAGTTGAAGCCGCTGCAGAAGATCGCTGATCAGATTGACGCCCTGGAACCGGAAATGGAAAAGCTCTCCGACGAAGCACTGGGCGAAAAAACCAACGAATTCCGCAGCCGTTATAAAAACGGCGAAACGCTGGATCAATTGCTGCCGGAAGCCTACGCCGTGGTGCGCGAGGCTGCCAAACGCACCCTGGGCATCCGCCCCTTCCAGGTGCAGATGATCGGCGCCATTGTGCTGCATCAGGGGCGGATTGCTGAAATGAAAACCGGTGAAGGCAAAACCCTCACCGCCACCATCCCGGCCTACCTCAACGCCATTCCCGGCGAAGGCGTGCATATCGTGACCGTCAACGATTATCTGGCCTCCTTCCAGGGCGAAGAAATGGCCAAGCTTTTCCGTTTCCTGAATATGAGCGTGGGTATCATCGTCCATGATCTGGATCACACCCAGCGGCAGGCTGCCTATGCCTGCGACGTGACCTACGGCACCAATAACGAAATGGGCTTTGATTACCTGCGGGATAACATGGCCAAGCACGAAAAGGACATGGTGCAGCGTGGCCACGCCTTTGCCATCGTGGACGAAGTGGACTCCATCCTCATCGACGAAGCCCGCACCCCCCTTATCATTTCCGGCCAGGGCGATAAGCCCACCGATATGTATGACAAAGCCAATCAGTTCGTTGTGCGGTTGAAAAACGAAACGGACTATACCATCGACGAAAAAGATAAGGCCGTCATCTTCACCGAAGAAGGCACTGCCAAGGCAGAAGCCCATTTCGGCATTGAAAACCTGTCCGATCCTGAAAATAATGACCTGAACCACTACCTCATCCAGGCCCTGAAGGCAAACGTGCTCATGAAACGGGACGTGGATTATGTGGTGCAAAACGGCGAAGTGGTAATCGTGGACGAATTCACCGGCCGTCTGATGGTGGGCCGCCGTTATTCGGACGGCCTGCACCAGGCCATCGAAGCCAAGGAACATGTGAAAGTAGCCCACGAAAGCAAAACCCTGGCCACCATCACCTTCCAGAATTACTTCCGCATGTACAAAAAACTCTCCGGCATGACCGGTACGGCTAAGACGGAAGAAGGGGAATTCCAGGGCATCTATAATCTGGACGTGGTGGAAGTCCCCACCAACAAGCCCATGATCCGCATCGATATGAACGATGTGATCTACCGCACCAAGAAGGGCAAATACGCCGCCGTGGTGGAAGAAATCGTCAATCGTCACAAGACCGGCCAGCCCATTCTGGTGGGTACCGTCTCCGTGGAAGTAAGCGAGCTGATCAGCAGTATGCTCAGCCGCCGGGGCATCCCCCATGAAGTGCTCAATGCCAAACACCATGCCCGGGAAGCTTCCATCGTGGCCCAGGCCGGTCACCTGGGTGCCGTCACCATCGCCACCAATATGGCCGGCCGCGGTACGGATATCCTGCTGGGCGGCAACCCGGATTATCTGGCCCGCCGCACCCTGCGCCAGGAAGAAGTGCCGGAAGAAATCATCGAAGCCGCCAAAGGCTTCAATGAAAACGTATCCGAAGAAGTACTGGAAGTGCGCAAACGCTACAACCAGCTGAAGGCCGAATACAAAAAGACCACCGATGTGGAACACGATAAAGTCGTTGCCGTGGGCGGTCTCCACATCATCGGTACCGAACGCCACGAAAGCCGCCGCATTGATAACCAGCTGCGGGGCCGTGCCGGCCGTCAGGGCGACCCTGGCTCCTCCCAGTTCTTCATCGCCCTGGAAGATGACCTCATGCGCATCTTCGGCGGCGAACGCATTCAGCCCCTCATCCAGCGCCTGGGCATGGATGAAAACACCCCCATCGAAGCCAGCTTGCTCACCAAGCAAATCGAAAACGCCCAGAAGAAAGTGGAAAGCCGCAATTTCCAGGTGCGCAAAAACGTGCTGCAGTATGACGATGTGATGAACCAGCAGCGCACCATCATCTACGGCCAGCGCCATCAGGTGCTCAGCGGCGAAAACATGCGCGAAGTGATCCTGGGCATGGTGAACGCCCTCATCGATGATACCGCCGCCCGTTTCCTTTCCGCCGATGATGCCGCTGAAAAGGATATTGACGGCCTGCGAGATTATACAGAGCGCCTGTTCCTGCCCGTTGGTACGGTGGAAGCCAACCGGGATATGCTCTCCACCGCTTCCAAAGAAGATGCTGCTGCCTTTATGAAAAAACAGGCGCACCGTTTCTACGAAGAACGCGAGCAGCTCTTCCAGGAAAACAATGTGGATATCCGCAGCGCTGAGCGCAATATTCTGCTCAACTGCGTCGATAACCGCTGGATGGATCATATCGACGCCATGGATCAGCTCCGGGACGGCATCGGCCTGCGCGCTTACGCCAACCGGGACCCCATCACCGAATATCAGATGGAAAGCTACGATATGTTCGACGAAATGAGCCACCTCATTCAGGAAGATACCGTGCGCATCCTCTATCAGGGCCGCTTCCAGAAACCCCAGGAACGCCGCCCCGCCGTGCGCATCACCAGCATGAGCCATGGCAACAGCGCCCCCCGGCCCCAGAAGGAAGCCCCCCATAACCCCGTGAAAGTGGGCGAAAAAACCGGCCGCAACGCTCCCTGCCCCTGCGGCAGCGGCAAGAAATACAAAAACTGCTGCGGCAGAGCCGGTGCTGAGGGTTAAGAGGCAATTTTCGCGAGAGGATGCTTTTGCAACCAAAAGCACCCTCTCGCGCTCTCCCGAAAAGTTATACGGGATGGAGAAATCTGTCACTTCTTACTATTTCCCCGTGAAGTAAAATACAAAGCATCAAAAACAACCGATAAGAAGCGGAGGCTAATTTATGATTGTAGAACTGGAACAATATACCCAGAAACTCACCGCCCTCAGGGATCAGCTGAAGGAAGTGGGCGGCGGATTGCATATTGATGATATGGAACGGGAGCTTTCCGAACTGAAGGAAGAAATGAACGCCGACGGTTTTTGGGATAATCTGGAACGCTCCACCTATGTGAACCGCCGCATTTCCAATCTGGAAAGCAAAATCAAGCATTATGAAAGTCTGCTGTCCGGCTGTGACGATGTGGAAACCATGATGGAGCTGGCTCAGGAAGAAAACGATGAAGACATGATCGCAGAAGCCGGCGCCGAAATTGACAGGCTGGAAGCCGCCACCGAAGCCCTCACCGTAGAAACCATGATGCGGGGCAAATATGACGACCATAACGCCATCTTGTCCCTCCACGCCGGTGCAGGCGGCACCGAAGCCCAGGACTGGACCGGCATGCTCTACCGCATGTACACCCGCTATTGCGAACGCATGGGCTTTGCCGTAAAAGTGCTGGATTTCCTGGACGGTGACGAAGCCGGCGTAAAATCCGTTACTTTCGAAGTCAGCGGCGATCACGCCTACGGCTATCTCCGCAGCGAAAAGGGCGTGCACCGTCTGGTGCGCATTTCGCCCTTTGATGCCAACGCCCGCCGCCACACTTCCTTCTCTTCTCTGGACGTGGCGCCCGTGCTGGAAGAAATGGATACCGATATCGAAATCGATATGAAAGACGTTCGGGTGGATACCTACCACTCCTCCGGCGCCGGCGGCCAGAACGTCAACAAAACCTCTTCCGCCGTCCGCATGACCCACTTCCCCACCGGCATCGTGGTGGCCTGCCAGACGGAACGTGACCAGGTGCAGAACCGTGCCACCTGTATCAAAATGCTGAAAGCCAAGCTGCTGGAACTGAAAGAGAGGGAACGGGAACAGGAAATGGCCGATATCAAGGGCGAAATGAAAAAGATCGAATGGGGCAGCCAGATTCGCTCCTATGTTTTCCAGCCCTATACCATGGTGAAGGATCACCGCACCGGTTTTGAAGCCGGCAACATCGATGATGTGATGAACGGCAACATCGAAGGCTTCACCACTGCTTACCTGAAAATGCAATAAAATGAGGAATGATTTACGGGAGGGATGTTCTTTGAAGCTCAAAGAACACCCCTCCCGTGCCCTCCCCAAGAAGACCTGTACCTTTTTTCCTGAATCAAGCAAATCGTAAAAAACAGTTTTTCACTGTTTGCAAAGGACAATTATGAAAGCATTGAAAAAAATCGGCTTTACTTTGCTGGGTCTATTGGGCCTTGTGGCGCTGATGTGCTCCATCGCTGCCAGCTGCGTTACCAACGCCAATCTCATGTATCAGGGGTTCATCAACCATGGCAATACCGCCCACCTGAATTTCCCCGGCGAATACTATGACGAAGCGGCTCAGGGCATCGCGCTGTATATGGATGGGCAAAAAGACGCCATTCCCCATCCCGACGGCAGCGGCACTTCCCTCTTTTCGGAAAATGAAATGCTGCACCTGAAAGATGTTCAGGGCATTGTGAGCGTTTTGAAAATCATTCGCTGGGCAGGCGGCCTGGTCGCCATTGCCGGTATCGGCATTGCCTGGTTTCTGAGCAAAAAGAAGGAACCAAACACCGTCATGCAATCCGTATGGCAGGGCTTTGCCTGGGCCAGCGGCATTCTGATGATCCTTGCTATCGGCATTTGCGTCTGGGGTTTTGTGGATTTTGAAAGCCTGTTCCTCCAGTTCCATCTGGTTTCCTTCACCAATGATTTGTGGCTCATGGATCCAATGAAAGACCTGATGATCGCCCTGATGCCGGAAAGCTTTTTCATGTGGTACGGCGGCGAACTGATTAAATCCCTGCTGCCCATTCTGGGCATTATGCTGTGTCTGATCATCTCCTGGCTGAAGGTGGGCCGGAAAGAAATGAAAGGTGCCAAAGAAGAAAAATGACGTACCTGGAAGAAAGCAAACAGCAGCTGGAAGCGCTGCAGAAAAAAGAAAACATCCGCATTCTGGCTATTGAAACCAGCTGCGATGAAACCGCCGCCGCCATCATCGAAAACGGCCGAAAGATCATTTCCAGCGTGGTTTATTCCCAGATTGATATGCACGCCCTCTATGGCGGCGTAGTGCCGGAAATTGCCAGCCGCGCCCATGTGGAAAAGGTGAATCGCATGGTGGATGAAGCCCTGAAGCAGGCGGATATGCAGCTTGCCGATGTGGATGCCATTGCCTGCACCTATGGCCCCGGGCTGGTGGGTGCCTTGCTCATTGGCGTCAGCTGCGCCAAGGCGCTGGCCTTTGCCGCCCATAAGCCGCTGATTCCCGTGAACCACATTGAAGGCCACATCTGCGCCAATTTCCTCACCCACGAAGCTTTGCAGCCGCCCTTTGCCTGCCTTGTGGTCAGCGGTGGTCACAGTCATCTGTTCCAGGTGGAGGATTACGGCCAGTACCGCATCATTGGCTGTACCCAAGATGATGCCGCCGGTGAAGCGTTCGACAAGGCTGCCCGGGTGCTGAATATCCCCTATCCCGGCGGCCCCTTGCTGGATAAGCTGGCCGAAACGGGCGATGCCAATGCCTTGAAACTTCCCCGTCCTCACACCGAAGGGAAATACGATTATTCTTTCTCCGGCCTGAAAACCGCCTTCATCAACGCCGTGCACAATATGCGCCAGAAAAATATCGATTTTTCCGATGCGGACCTGGCCGCTTCCTTCCGCAAGGCCGTGGTGGATATGCTGGCCGATAAAGCCATGCAGGCTGCCAAGGATCTGAAACTGAACTGCATGGTGCTGGCCGGCGGCGTTTCCGCCAACAGCCTGCTGCGCCGGGAAATGCAGGCCCGGTGCGATAAGATGGGCATCCCCCTGTATATGCCCAAGCTTTCCCTCTGCGGGGATAATGCCGCCATGATTGGCTCCGCCGCTTATTTCCGGCTGAAAAAAGGCCAGATCGCCGATCTCACCCTCAACGCCAAGCCTGCCCTCAGGCTCTGATAAACAAAGGAGATACAGCCGTGTCCGAAAATACACAGCGCCAAATGAAAACGTCTGTCCTGTTCAGGCGTTTTTTGCCCTATTACAGCAAATATAAAAAAGAAATGGCTTTTGACCTGCTCTGCGCCCTGCTCACCACGTTATGCGAAGTGATCTTCCCGCAGATCATCAAGCTCATCACCAATCAGGCCGTGGAAGACTACACCAAGATCACCACCCAGTGGGTGCTGATGCTGGGCGGCGTCTATCTGCTGCTGCGCGTGATCGATACCGCCGCCAACTATTTCATGCAATATTGGGGCCATGTGACCGGCACCAAGCTGGAAACGGATATGCGCACCGATCTGTTCGCCCATCTGCAGCGGCTGTCCTTCTCCTATTACAACAACACCAAAATCGGCCAGATCATGAGCCGCATCACGTCCGACCTGTTCGACATCACGGAATTTTCCCATCACTTCCCCGAAGAAGTGCTGATCGCCGTGGTGAAAATCGCAGCTTCCTTCATCATCCTGTGTTCCACCAATGTGTGGCTCACCCTGCTGATTTTCGTGCTGCTGCCCTTTATGCTCATCGGCACCAGCTATTATTCCAAACGGATGCGCAAAGCTTTCAAGGAAAGCCGGCATCAGCTGGGCGAAGTGAACGCCCAGGTGGAAGACAGTCTGCTGGGCATCCGGGTAGTAAAAAGCTTTGCCAACGAACCCATGGAAGAAAAAAAGTTCGGCAAGGGCAATCAGGAATTTTTCCGGCTGAAAAAGCTGCGCTACCGCTACATGAGCGGTTTCCACACCGTCACCCGGTTCTTTGACGGGCTGATGTACATTGTGGTGGTAGTGGTGGGCGCCCTGTTCCTTTCCAACGGAGATATTGACGTCGGGGAATATGTGGCGTATCTGCTCTACATCAGCACCCTGCTCACCTCCATCCGCCGCATTGTGGAATTCACCGAACAGTTCCAGAACGGTATGACGGGCATTGAACGTTTCTGCGAAGTGATGGATGCCCCTGTGGATATCCACGATTTGCCCGGTGCCAAAGACCTGGGCGAAGTAAAGGGCGAAGTGACCTTCGATCATGTGGGCTTCCATTATTCCGACAATACGGAACACGAAGTGCTGGAAAATTTGAACATGCATGTGACGCCCGGCCAGAACGTGGCTGTGGTGGGCCCCTCCGGCAGCGGCAAAACCACCCTGTGCAACCTGATCCCCCGGTTTTATGACGTAACGGAAGGCCGCATCCTCATCGACGGCCAGGATATCAAGCAGGTGACACTGCCCTCCCTGCGCGGCGCCATCGGCGTAGTGCAGCAGGAAGTGTATCTCTTCTCCGGCACCGTCCGGGAAAATATCGCCTACGGCAAGCCCGGCGCCACGGAAGAAGAAATTATCGCCGCCGCCCGGCAGGCCGGCGCTCATGAATTCATTGAAAAGCTGCCCGACGGCTATGATACCTACATCGGCGAACGGGGCGTAAAGCTGTCCGGCGGCCAGAAGCAGCGGCTGTCCATCGCCCGGGTGTTCCTGAAAAACCCGCCCATTCTCATTCTGGACGAAGCCACCTCCGCTTTGGATAACGAAAGCGAACTGCTGGTGCAGCAATCTCTGGAAAAGCTGGCCAAGGGCCGCACCACCTTTACCATTGCCCACCGGCTCACCACCATCCGCAATGCGGATGTAATCTGGGTGCTGACGGAAAAGGGCGTGGAGGAAACGGGCACCCATCTGGAGCTGATGGCAAAGGGCGGCATTTACAGCCACATGTACAGCATGTACACCACCGACCGCTAAACAATCAGGAGGCCTTATGCTGCCCTTTAAAATCATCCGCAAAACAGCCATTGATAAAGGCTGGTCCGGGGATCGGAAATACTGCATCACCGCATCCGACGGCCACACCTATCTTTTGCGCACTGCGCCCATCCGCCAGCTGGAGCAGAAGAAAGCAGAATTTTTCTGGATGCAGCAGGTGGAACTCACTGGCATTCCCATGTGCCGTGCCCTACATCTGGAAGAAACGGTAACGGAAGTGCACTGCATCCACAGCTGGATCGACGGCCGGGATGCGGAGCAGATCATCCCCACCCTTCCGGAAAAGGAACAGTATAACTACGGCTGCCAGGCCGGGCAATACCTGCGCAAAATCCATTCCCTGCCCGCTCCCGAATGGGTGCCCGAATGGGAAATGCGCTTCAATCAAAAAATCGATCGAAAAATCCGCATGTATCAGGAATGCCCGCTGCAATATGAAGGCGGTCAGGCCTTCATCGATTACCTGAACAGCCACCGGCATCTTCTGAAAAACCGTCCCCTCACCTTCCAGCACGGGGATTTCCACATCGGTAACATGATGATTGATGCGGACGGTAAGCTTGTGATCATCGATTTCAACCGCTTCGATTTTGGCGATCCCTGGGAAGAATTCAACCGCATCGTCTGGTGCGGCCAGAAAGCACCGCCCTTCGCCGCCGGTATGGTGGACGGCTATTTCAACGGGAGTGTACCTCGGGAATTCTGGGAACTATTGGCCCTATACATCAGCAGCAACGCCCTCAGTTCCCTGCCATGGGCCATTCCCTTTGGCGAAGAGGAAATTGCCGTTATGCAAAAGCAGGGGCAGGATATTCTGAACTGGTATGATTGTCTGAATACAACAATCCCCATCTGGTACAGGAAATACGCCATCAAAAACCAAACAGCTCTTTGAATACAAAAAGGCACAGGAAAGAATGCATTCTCTCCCGTGCCCTTTTTTACGCCTTCGTTTTGCATACAGGACGTATATACTTAAATGCATGCGCAGGATTGTGGTAATAATAAAAGAAACGGCCGGGTGCTGTATCCAGCTGATAGCCGGATGCCGCATAATCAAAATCTTTCATAGCAATTTCGATTTTCGCTTCCACCGCAGCGCTTTCCGTTTCATAATCAAAGGGGCCGTGCTCGAACACAATGTATTCCCCTTCCGGCACGTCGGTGAGCAGCATCTGCTGGGGAACGGGGCCTTCATAATCCGCAGGCAGCCGCACGCCGTAGCATTCCGCCAGAGGAATTCCCCAGCTGCAGATGCGACCGGCCGGATCGTTCTGCCAGGCCATCAATTGGCCGCTGCCGCTGGAAAGATCGCCGGTACCCATATCATCCAATTTGTCTGGAATGCTGTCCAGCAGGCCGCAGATGGTTTCACAGTCCTGCCCGGGAATATGGCTCTGCTTTTCCCAGAAATCAAAATAACCAATGCTTTCCAGATTGCGGATGTGCAGAAATTTATGGGCCGGCAGGGTTACAAAATAAATCTTCACTTCTCTTGCGTTCTTCGTCATGTACAATCCTTTCCTTTCAATCAGATAACAGTCAAAGGGTTTGATAATGGTACGCAGTTTCAGGGGTACAGGATGCTTGCGATACGCACTGGGCGTTACCCCATAGGCTTCCTTAAACGCCCGTGTAAAAGCACCGTGGGAAGAAAAACCATAATCCAGCGCAATGTCCAGCAGTTTTCTTTCCGTATCCCGTACTTCCTGCACGGCAAAGGCCAGCTTGCGAAACCGCAGATAATCCCGAAATTGCATGCCGGTGATTTCCCGGAATTTGCGGGAGAAATAGAAAGCGGAATACCCCATCTTCCTGGCAATGCTTTCCAGTGTCATATCCGCATCCGCATGCTGCCTGATGCATGCATCCATCAGGTCAATCACCGTCTGCATCTCCCGGCACATCTCGCTCATCCATTCTTCCCTCCCTTGCAGCTGCATACCCATTGTACATCCGAATGTTCTTTCCCGCTTTGCATGAATTGCGCAAAAAACGCCTGTGATACACACAGGCGCTTTCTTTTACGTCAAATCCGCTTCCAGGCGCACACAGCGGCCCACAAACATGATTTCGTTATAATTTTTGATTTCGCTTTCAAAACCATCGTCGTATTTCTGCAGCATGGCCTGATAATCATTCACCCGCTTCACCTTCCGCAGCACACGGCCCTGAGGCGTTTGCAAAAGCATAATGGCGCCATCCACTGCCGCCTGGGCCGGCACCACCAGCACCAGATCCCCCCGCTGCACCCGAAAGCCCCGCAGGTCATTATCCGGTGCCATGAAGTAAAACACCTTGTCCGGGTTGGCCCCTTCAATTTTGCCGTTGGTAATGGGCAGCAGCCGATGGCCCACTTCCTTCATCACCGCATTGTAAATGGGCACATGCTTCAGCACCCCGGCCAGTGCATCCAGCCAGATGGAGCCGGAAACGCCAGGATCCGCCTTGGCTTCCGCCACGGGCTGCTTTTCCTTCTTCTCCACCGCCCGTGTCAGCTGGGGCACGGCAGACTGCAGATCCACCGTGGCGGCAATATCATCCAGGGAAAAATCCGCTTCCGTCTGCTGGGTGAGCCCCATGACCTTCAGAATACGCCGGGCCTGTTCATCCTGAATGATGCGGGTGCCCGCTTCCACTTCCATCAGGTATTTATCGCTGACGCCGCACTTGCGGGCTACCTGCTTATGGGTCATGCCCTGCCGGGTGCGTTCCAGGCGAATCAGATCGCCAAGTCTTGACATATTACATTTCCTCCGCTTTTTGCTTCAATAATTTTCTGCATCCATCAATCGCATACTGCAAATTGGCTTCTTCGCAGATGGTATCCTTTTTCGTATGGATGCGCTTTAAATGCAGCCCGAAGGTGGGATGCAGGTGCATGGCTGCCAGGGCATAGCCTTTTTTGAAGGACCGCTGATCGGAATTATAAGAGGCATGCTTGGCCGTGATCGCTTCTGTCACAAAAGATTCCGGGCTTGCAAAGGCATCTTCCAATGCCTTCAGTTCCTCATCCGGCGTTTTTTTCGGGGCCACAATCAGCATATGCTGCCCATCGCCGATACAGTCCAGATTGAAAATATAAGCGTTCTTCCGCAGTTCCGGATACTTTTTGGCAAACATCTGGCTGCCCACTTTTCCCTTTTCTTCCTGATCGAAAAAGATAAAGGCAGCATGCTTTCTTTCTTCTTCCGAAAGCGCAGCCATCATTTCCATCAGGCAGGCCGTGCCGGACGTGTTGTCATTGGCGGTGTGCTTGTTGGCCGGGCCGTAAAACAGCAAAGCAAGGAAGCCAAAAACCACAGCCAAAAGGCCTGCTTCCGTCAGCATGAAGGACAGGAAAGGATTTTCCCCGCCGATCACACCAGCCAGCCACACCACCCCGCGGCACAGCAAAACCATGATCAGAATTACAGGAAGCTGGGCGCCGAAGGTGGCCAGAAAATTCTTGGGGAACACCATATTGGGGAACGGCATCACCGGCTGGGTATCGTAATGGGCGGTATAGATGACCTTCGCTTCTTCCGGATTCCCCACGATCAGATTGCGGCATTTGTAAAGATCCCCTTTGTATTCTTCCACATAGGGTTCATAGCCCATTTTTCGTATTTCTTCCTGAGCCCAGTCAAGAAAGGCCGTTTTCTGGGCTTTTGTTTTGCGCACCTGATATTTTTCCAGCAATGTATCCAGGTATTTCATGTGCATCTTCCTTTATACATAATCTCCGCTGCCCTGCACCAACTGAATATCCAGCGTGGGATTTTCGCTGCAGGCATCAAAAAACACCATCAGAAATTTGCTCCACTTCTCTCCCAGCTGCTCTGCAGCCTTGGCACATTCTTCAATAATGACGCAGGTGTCCGTCAAATCCGTCAGACAATCGTGCAGTGCGTCCAGATTGTTGCCGTAAAATTCCGGAAAACCCAGCGCATCCTTCAGCGCCTGATGGGCATCGGCCGGGGTTTTCCATGCTGCCGCCGATAACGTGATTTTTTTCATTTTATTTGATCTCCTCAAAGGTTTCGTAATGGTCTTCGGTGTAGAAAATCAGGCCGTCATTGGAATAGACAATGCGCTTGGCATTGGCTTCCCAGCCGTCAAAATCAATATCGCATTCGTAATACTGGCGGCCTTTTTTCACCGGCAGCAATTCTTCATAATTACCGAACTTGTCGCCGCCGATGCTCATGCCGTATGCCACGTCCCACAGGCCGCTGCGGCTGCCGTTCCAGCCCAGTTTCCGTGCATCGTTCTTGGTGATGTAATTTCCCGGCAGCTTGCCGTACTTTTTCAGGTAAGCCGCCACATGGTCCTTATCGGTATACCATTCATCTTCTTCCACGGCAAAGGGATCTTCCGTGGCCGGGGGCACATTGCTTCCCTTTTGCGGTGTTTGTGTTGCCCGGGCCGGCGCTTTGGTTGCTTTGGGCGGCTCTGCCGTGGCAAAATCCGAAAAATCTTCAATCAACAGGGTATAAAGCTCATAATCAATCTGCCCGGTAATCTCGATGCCGAAATCCGCCTGGAAATCCTTGACGGCGGTTTCAAATTCCCGGCTGAAATTGCCGTTGACTGCGCCGCTATAAAAGACCAGATCCTTCAGCACCGTCTGCATCTGGCGCACCTGCTGGCCGCCCATGCCCACTTTCAGGGTCTTGAAATCGCTTTGGGCAACGATGGCAGAATCCGCGTGCACGGTTTCACTGCGGTCAAAGATCAGCCAACCGGCCACCATCACTGCCAATACAGCCAGCAAGCTGATAAAACGCATTTTCTTATTTTTCATCCGTTAGTCCTCCTTGTAAATCCACACCGTTCGGTTGCCATATACGTCCACAATCAGGATGGCCGGGGTTCCCCGCAGCTGGGGAAGCTGCAGATAATCCGGCAGGGCCGGGGTATGCTTGCGCCGGGCAGCGGATGCCTGGGCATGGAACACACCGTTATCCATAAAGCCAACGCTCCATTGATCCACATTATCCAGCCCCTGCACTTGTTCATCCTTGCCCTGATAATCCGTAAGCCGCACGTCATGATAGGCAATGCCGGGCACCATTTCCGCTTCCATATGGATCTCCCGGCCGTCGCAGGGCATGTGCAGTGTAAGGCCCGTTTCCAACAGGCGTTTACGGGTCACACTCAGGGAAAGGGGGCTGATATCCGCAATCAGATACCGTCGGCCAGCTTGAGCCGCCGCCACAGCCGTAGTACCACTGCCGCCGAAAAGATCACAAACCAGATCGCCCGGACGGGAGGCAGACAGGATGATCCGATTCAGAAGAGCCTGGGGTTTCTGGGTATCGTAACCGGTGCGCTGGGGGTCCTTCTGCTGCAGATGGCTCACATCTGCCCACACATCCCCGGGATATACCGGTTCATCATCATAATAGGTGTACGTTTTGCCGCCGGACTGAATGGTGCGGTACGTGCGCCCATTTTCGTCCACGCAGCGGCGCATATGGTTGGAACGGTTTTCGCTCCGGGGCAGGGGCACTTTGGTGATGTCAAAAAACTGTTTCCGGCTTTTGCGGTAAAACAGGATCACGTCGTGCTTGCGGGAAAACCGCTTCATGCTGCGCCCGCCGGACTGATAGGCCCAGATAATCTCGTTCACAAAATTGCTTTCGCCGAAAACTTCATCGCACAAAATCCGGGCATGAGCGCTCATGCGGCTGTCCAGGTGCAGAAAGAGGGAGCCGGTTTCGTTCAGCAGTTCCCTGGCATTTTCCAGCGCTGCACGCAGCAGCGCCAGGTATTCCGCCTTGCTGGAAAACTTATCCTGATAGGCTGGCAGCACCAGCGCTTCCTTGCCGGTTTCCCAGCCCTTTTCGCCCACGCGCATCCGCAGGGAAAATTCTTCCCCGGTCATAAACGGCGGGTCCAGATACACTACCTGCACCTGCCCCTTCCAGGCGGAAAAATCCCCCCGGGCATCGGCAAATAACGCAGCTCCTTCCAGGCCGTTTCCGTGCACTTCCGTAAAACAAGGCGCTTGCACCCAGGTCATGGCAGGCTCATCCTTTCTCAAAATGATTGTAAACTTTTATTATAGGCATGAATGGCATCCAGGAATGCAGCTGTTTCCGGGCAGGCATACAGGATATCCCCGGCAGCTTTCACCGCTTCCGCAAATTCCTTCTGCAATCCCCCCACGCCGCTTTGCATCAGGGGGCATACCGCCCATCCCCGACGATCCATCACAGGCGCCTCCTTTGTGGGCAGCAGCGGAAACAGCATGCAGGATAAGGGGCGCATATCCCTTGGGCAATATCCTTCGCATTGCAAAAGCCATGCCCCCGGGAAAACGGCATCGTCCGGGGTCAAATGGAACCCTTCCGGCAGCCCCGCATACATTTCCGCTTCCCCGGGAAACAGCAGCATACCGCCCTGGCCGTCCTCATCCGCCTCGCAGCAGGCAGCACCGCAATAGCGGCCGCAATCCCGCTTCAGGGGCGTGATCCCCTGCAAAATCTCCCGGGCTCTTTTCACGGCCTCCAAAGGCTGCATGGCCTTCCCTCATTTCTCTATATGTATTCATTTTATTTTACCACGTTCTGCCGGGATTGACAAGGAAAACAAAAGGCGGTAAACTGGAAAAAAACAAGAAAGGAGGAATGCTTTATGGTGATCCCAGAGCCGGTGATGCAGGCCATTTCCCTCTTGAACCAATCCGGCTATGAAGCGTATCTTGTGGGCGGTTGCGTTCGGGATGCGGTGATGCATATTCCTCCTCACGATTATGATCTGACCACCTCGGCTACCCCGTCAGAAATGCAAAAAGTGTTCGCCGCTTTCCGCACCATTGAAACGGGATTAAAGCACGGCACCCTCACCGTGCTGATGGATGAATACCCTTTGGAAATCACCACATTTCGGCTGGACGGCGAATATCTGGATAACCGCCACCCCAAGGAAGTCATCTTCACCCGGAAGCTGGAAAACGATCTTTCCCGCCGGGATTTCACCATCAATGCCATGGCCTATCATCCCGATGAAGGGCTGGTGGATCTATTTTCCGGCCAGGAGGACTGCAAGAATAAAATCCTGCGCTGCGTAGGCCCCGCCGCCACCCGTTTTGAAGAAGACGCCCTGCGCATCCTCCGGGCCCTGCGCTTTGCCGCCCGGCTGCAATTTGCCATTGAAAAAAGAACCGCCTCTGCCATTTTTGATAAAAAAGAATTGCTCCATCATATCAGTGCCGAGCGCATTGCCGTGGAACTGAACGGCCTTTTGCTGGCAGATGGCGCTGTGCCCATTCTGGAACAGTTTGCAGACGTTCTCTTCACCGTGCTGCCTTCGCTGCGAACGGAGCGTTGGGCCGTTTCCCTCTCCGCCCTGGCCCGCACCCCCAAGGAACTGCCTCTTCGCTGGGCCGCCCTTTTGCATCCCCTGGGGGAAGAAAATGCCCGGCAAATCATGCAGAAACTAAAAGTATCCAATCAGCTGCGGGACACCGTGTGCGCCCTGGTGCAGTATCACGCCCTAAAGCTCACGGAAGAAAACATGCAGCTGCGCCTCATGCAGGTGGGTGATGCGCTCATCTTACCGCTTATTCAATTGCAAGATAGCCTGGCTGCTGCAAAAAATACATCCTTTGACACTGGGAACCTGCAAAAGAAAGCGAAACAGCTGATGGACAGCGGCGCTTGCTACACCCTGAGCCGGCTGGCCGTCAGCGGCAGCGATCTGGCCGCCATCGGCATTCGGGGTCCCGCCATCGGACAGATGCTGCATCATCTGCTGGAACAGGTAGCTTCCGGAAAAGCAGAAAATAAAAAAGAAACCCTGCTGGAAACAGCGCAAACTATCATCCGATAAAGAACAAAACGAAAGCCGCAAGCACATTCACGTGCCTGCGGCTGTTTATTTATGCTTCCGTGAGGAATTGAATCACTTCCCGAGCCATTTCTTCCTGTTCTTCGCCACCAAGGCCATGGTTCAGTGTGGGATAAAGGAGGAATTTGCCCTCTTTAAACCCATCCATGTATTTTTCCGCCGCTTCCAGCTTTACCACTTCGTCCTTTTCGCCAAAGATCACCAGAGCCTTCCCCTTATACTGGGCTGTGGTTTCGTAAATGGGCAGGTTTCTTGCCATACGGAAATACAGATTACCTACATATCGGTTACCACCCACGTCCACCGTTTCGGGAACATGGAAGGTATCATACTGCGCTGCCATGCAATGACCTTCCTGAGCATCGGTTTTCAGGGATGCAGCCGGGGCCAGCAACACCAGCTTTTTCACCACGTCCGGATACAGGCCGCTGAGCATCCCGGCCACCACACCGCCTTGGGAATGCCCCAGTACATAAATATCCGTCACAAAATCCAGCTGTCGGGCATACTGCAGAAACAGGGCGGCATCCTCCATTTCGTTCCAAACGGTCATTTGAGGAAAAGCTCCGTCGCTTTTGCCGTGGCCGTTGAAATCAAAACGCAATGTAGCATAGCCTCTGGCTGTCAGTTCGTTGGAAAGGTGTTGGAACAGGGAGGGATACAGGCTCATATCACCGCCAAAGCCATGAAGCATCAGTACCAGCGGACAGGGGCCTTCCTTCATCTTTTCCAGGCATCCCCGCAGGGTAATGCCGCCCCGCTGCAGGGCAATGAACCGCCTGCCCGGGGTATTCTCCGTGGAAATGACAATATCCAGCCCGATTTCCCTGTCCTCAATGCGGCCCTGCAGGTCCGCTGTTTCCAGCCAGCGCAGGGCTTCACTGTCGGTCTTGATGCGTGGGAAAGTCACCGTTTCCCGGCCCGCTTGCATTACGGCGCTGTTATCGATGAACAGCTTGCAGTTCTGCCCTGTTTCATCCACGCCCTCCAGCATGTACCGGGCAGAAAGGGTCCCCCTGTCCGGGGACGGAAACACCTGGGTATCCATGCCGCCGGGCAGCACGTTTCCTTTGAAAATCGTGCTTTCGCAAAAGCCGGTAAAAGGAATCATCCGTACACCGGCCGTGGGACTATCCAGGGCCAGGGTTTCCCCCAGCTGAATCTGTATCCGTAAAATCTCCATGTTTTTTCACACTCCTTGGTACGATTCCATCATACCACGGCACATCGTTCCAAATCAATGGACGAAACCGGACAGAATATGCAGAATTTTAAGACATTCGTTTGGGCATCTGCTGCTTTTTCCATTCCCGAATGGTTTCGATGGTCACTTCCGCCGCAATTTCCCCGGCTTTATCGCAGTTGGCATGATAAGCTTCGCTGCCGCTGCATTCCGGGTTATCGCTGACAGTGCGGATGCCAAGGAACGGGATGCCGAACGCATGGCACACCTGGGCTGCAGCCGCCGTTTCCATATCCACGGACAGGGGCGCCAGTTCGCCTTTGATGGAAGAGCGGTTGGTATCGTCGATAAACGCTTCGCCGGTGACCGTCCGGCCAAAGTGCACGGGATGTTCCGGCAGGCTTTCCGCTGCTGCTTGAACCGCCGCCAGCAGCTTTTCATCCGCCGGGAACCAGATGCTTTCCATGAAGGGATGGTAATCCGTCAGGATGCCGGGTGCCACATCATGATGGGCCGTTTTTTCCGAAACGATGGTATCCAGAATGCCGGCTTCTTTCACCATACCGCCGCAGGCACCGGCGTTGATCACATGGGTGCAGCCGTAGGTATCAATGAGAATCTGGGTGGCAATGGCTGCGTTTACCTTGCATACACCACACCAGGAAACCACAGTTTGAACGCCTTCCAGCGTGCCGTGCCAGAAGGTGGTCCGGGCCTTCTTTGTTTCTTTCTCGATCTGCATTTGTTTCAGGAAAGGCGCTGCTTCGTCATCCGCAGCACACAGAATGCCCATCTTCGGCAGCTCAATCAGCGGCTTTTCGTACTTGGGATGGAAACAAATGTATTCATAATCCGTTTCCACCGTGCCCACATGGGTTTCGTATGGGATGGTGCCCATGTAACGGAAACCGCTCTTTTGAATCACCCGGGCAGACTGGCGGTTCCAGTCAAAATGCCCTACATTGACAAAATCCAGCTGTTCATTTTCAAACAGCCATTCCTTTACGGCCTTCACCGCCTCCGGCATCAGGCCCCGGCCCCAATAGTCCTTGCTGAGCACATAGCCGATAGCACGGCCCTGATAAGGCGAAAGCTGAGGAAACCAGTATTCGTTGTATTTTTCCACCCCCAGAGAGCCGATCACTTTGCCCTCCAATTCCAGGGCAAAGGTCTTTTTTCCTTCGATAAAGTGGTTCAGAATCTCCCGGGATACTTCGATATTTTCATGAGGCGCCCATCCGGCCATCTGGCCAACGCCGTCCACCCGGGCATATTCGTAAAAATCCTCAAGATCGCTCTCCCGGAAAGGCCGGATGATCAGCCTCTCCGTCCGGATTTCCACGCCGGTAATCTCCATGGGCTTGTTCATGTTTTCTGCCTCCAATCCTTTTTCAGAATGGCATACTGGGCAATATCGCATACGCCCTGGTTATTGCAGCCAAAGTCCGGGAAGATACCCTCTATTTTCATGCCGCATTTTTGCATCACTTTACCGGAATTGGGATTCTTCACATCATGCCGGGCCTCAATGCGGTTCATACCCACATCGCCGAACAGATAATCGATCACCGCCTGCAGGGCCTCTGCCGTGATACCCTTACCCCACCAAGCCCTACTGATGCAATAGCCAATTTCTGCCCGGCCGATGCGGAAATCCCCGTCCACAATGGCCATGCTGCCGATGGGCTCATCATTCTCTTTCAGGGCAATGGCCCACTGGTAATAATCTTCCTTCTCGTACTGGTTGCACCAGTAGGCCAGCAACTGACCCGTCACTTCCACGCTGGCGTGGGTGGGCCAGGTGAGAAACTTGGTCACCTCCGGATCGGATGCCCAGTTATCATACATTTTCTGCGCATCCGAAATGCGGAAAGGCCGCAGAATCAGCCGTTTGGTTTCAATCACTTTTGTGCCCTGATGATTCATATATTTTTCCTCCTTACAGTTGCTTCACCAGTTCAACAGACAGGTCAATCAGGTTCCGGCGGATGTCCTCCCGCCTGTTCCAGCTGCGGTTATCCCATTGGGCGCCGCTTACATCATCCCCGGCATAGAGCAGCTGAGCTAATTCCAATCCGTAAAATTTCGCTGCGGCGTAAAATCCTGCCGTTTCCATTTCCACCATGCGGCATCCTTCCGCCCTTCTTCTTTCAATCATATCCGGCGTTTCCCGGCAAAAACCATCCGTTGTCCAGGTTTTGCCAAAGACGAAGGGAATATTCTTTTCCCGCAGTGCCTGAGCCGTCTTTTGCAGCGTTTCTTCCGGGGCTTCCACTTCCCGGGAGGGCGGCAGGTAATGGTAGGACGCGCCTTCATCCCGCACCGCCGCCGTGGGCAGCATGATTTCCCCCACCTTTGCCCCCTGTATCAAACTGCCCGCACCGCCGCAGATGATGAATTTTTCACATCCTCTGGCATACAGTTCCTCCACCGTGCTCACAGCCCCGGCCGAGCATTGGAAAGGCATGGTCATGGCAATCTTTTCGCCGTCCTTTTCGTACAGCCAGATGGGAATATCCACAATTTCCGAATGCATTTCCCCAATCTGCATCAGGTTGTTTTCCTGTACAAAGGCATTGAGCTCCCTGCGAAAGAAAGTGAGCACACATTTTTCAGGCAGCGTTTTTTCAAACAGATCCTGTGCGCAGATGACGCCCTTTCGTTCCGTATCAAACTCACAGATGGGGTATGGATGGGTGTAGATCATGGATATCCCTCCTTTGAAAAAATAAAAACAGTGCAAGCCATTCATTTGGCCTGCACTGCTGTAAACTGATAGAAAGAGAAATATTATTCTCCCATCGGGTACGCCAATGCAAGCCGGTTTCGTTCATTCAGAACGCGTACAGGCATATGATTATTCATACCATTGGCAGAATAACGCAGCATTGCCATACCCTCCTTCCGTGTTTTGTGAGATTATAACGCCATTTTTTCCCTTTGTCAACAGGTAATTTTACCATTTCAGAAAGAATTATAGTGGCACCGTTCCTCAAAAGGCTGTTTTTTCGGCATTTTCAGCCCTTCTGCGGCCTTTCCCACCGGCAGGAGGCACACCAGCTCATATTCTTCCGGAACGCCCAAAATGCGCGCCATCCGGTCGCCAATGCGGTCGGTATCGGTGATGTGTCCTTCGTACCAGCAGCTTTCATAGCCAAGGGAAACAATGGCCAGCAGCATATTCTGGATAGCTGCCGCATAATCCTGCACATAATAGGTGCGGTCGCGGTAAGCGATGATTTTCCTTGTCAGTACGCAGATCATAGCCGGGGCGGTTTCAGCCACCGGCGGCTGGATGACCGCATGCAGTTTTTCAAGCACAGCTGGGTCATCCACCGCCAGGAAGGATGTGGTCTGCTTATTGCAGCCGGAAGGTGCGGCGCAACCAGCTTCCATGATTCGGGTCAGATGTTCCCGGGGCACAGCATCCGGCAGGTATTTCCCCCGGTAGCTGCGGCGCTTCAAAATGGTTTCCATCACGTTCATGGTATTCCCTCCCTTATTTGACGGCTTTCAGGGTATAGGTGTTTTCCCATTGATTCATTACTTCCACCTGAGCAAAGCCAGCCTGCAAAAGCGCATCTGTTTCGTTGGCCACTGTCAGCGGCGTATCGTAATGGTAAAAATCATTATCGCTGATGCCCTGTTCCTTTTTCAGCCGGATCAATTCCCGCTGGAAATAATCTTCCCGTTCCTGATGATCGGCAAAATAATCCGTCAGGATGAAATACCCCTTTTCCTTCAGCCCTGCGCAAAGCTTTCTGTACAGGGGAATCTTCTGTTCTTTCGTAAAATGATGCAGCGATTCCACGGAAACCGCCGCGTCATAATGCTCCTTTTCAATGGGCTCGTCAAAGTAAGAAGCGCAGACCAGCCG
Source organism: Clostridia bacterium (assembly GCA_017434775.1). Lineage (GTDB taxonomy): Bacteria > Bacillota > Clostridia > Christensenellales > Aristaeellaceae > RUG563. The sequence goes on along the minus strand of JAFSGG010000066.1, from coordinate 10,558 downwards.
CAAATCCTTGTCCGGGAATTTCCCGGCCAGAGCCTCCAGCATGGGGCGGCACAAATCAATACCGGTCACCTGGGCGTCCGGATTCAGGGCAAAGTAATCCTCCAATTCCAGTCCGGTGCCGCAACCCAGATCCAGAATCTTCGCTCCGGCTATTTGGGGCAGCTGCGCAGCGGTAAAAGCATAAAATTCACCTTCATCATCCACGTTGGTGCGCATGTGCTCATCGTAGCCTTCCAGCCGGTTTTCAAAAAAGTCACTCATTTTTTCCAACATTGTTTTTTCCCTCAAAAGCGTTTGTACATCACGTTCACGCTGTCTTTTCCCATACCGGAAGCGTGATAAAAGCCTAAATTATCATCAATAGAAATCAGCTGCATCACATGAATGTCCGCATCCTGCAATTCTTTTTCCAAAGCCAGCAGCAACCCCTTGCCATAGCCTTTTTTCTGTTCTTCCGGCCTCACAAACAGTTCCGATACGAAAAAGAAATCTTCCTCTGCGTAAGGGTCCACATAGCCCAGCACGCCGCCGATCACTTTTCCATCTTCCACCGCTGCCATACCGGCAGACCGGTAATTGGATAAAATGGCCCGGATGCGGATCAGGGCTTTTTCCAGATTCCAGTTTTCATTCCAGGGATCCTCAGCATAAGCCGCCATCATGGCTTCCGCCAGTCCTTGCATGTGTTCCGATTCAATGGGCAAATATTCAATCATACGTCTTTCCTCGCTTCATAAAGGCAATCGATCAGCTGTTCTGCCGTCAATTCCAGCAGGCCGTATTTCTTTTCCCCGGTTTTTCCGGCCATGCCGTGCCACAGGCAGGCAAGCCCTGCCGCTTGTAAAGGAAGGGTTTTTTGATGCAGCAATGCCCCCATCATCCCGGCCAGCACATCGCCGCTGCCGCCCTTGGCCATGGCCGGACTACCAACAGCATGAAAGATGTATTCCGGCTTACCGTCTTCCATGCGGCAAATCACCGTCACGTCACTTTTGAGCACCGCCGTGCAGCCGAATTTTTCGCACAGCTTTCGGGCCGCCAGCAGTTTATCGGCAAGCACCTCCGAAACAGTGCACCCAAGCAGCCGTGCCGCCTCCCCGATATGGGGCGTGATCACGGCCTTTTCCCCCAGAACGAAAGGATCCTTCGCCAGCAAATTCAGCGCATCCGCATCCCAGACGGTGATTTTTTCAGGGTCATACAGTGCCTTGATATTCTGCCACACCTCCTCCCCCTGACCCAAACCGCAGCCCATCACCAGCACGTCATAGGCCGGCTTTTCCCGAACTGCTTTTTCCATATCCACACACATGGCATTGGGCACCAGCGTTTGCAGAATGGGCATCATTTCCCGGGAACAGGCAATGGTGGTGAGCCCGGCACCTGCAGCAATGGCCGCTTTGGCACACATGGCCGCAGCTCCTGCCATACCCATGCTGCCGGCATAAATCAAAATGCGGCCGCAATCCCCCTTGTGGGCATTGAGAGCGCGCTTGGGCAATAAGCGCAATGCTTTTTCCGTCAGCACTTCGCAGTGCAGTTCCGCATCCTCCAACAAAAGCGCATCGCTGTGCCAGGGATCCATTCTCCACAGGCCGATATCCGCTACAATAATCTTGCCCACCGCTTCCCGATCCTGCGTCAAGTACAGGCCGGGCTTGGGCGCATGGAAGGTGACCGTCACATTGGCATGCACATAGGAATCGCCAAACACTTCCCCGGTCAGGCCGTTCAGGCCGCTGGGGATATCCACCGCGATCACCGGCGGAAAAGAGAAATCGTGCCAGGGCACCAGAATCATTCGGGTGGTTACTTCGTCTGGTGCACCTTTCATCCCGGTGCCAAGCAAGGCATCCACATACCCGTCGAAATGTTCCCGGGGGCCTTCGCCATTCAGCGGCCATTCCTCCACCGGCATTTCCCGCAGGTTCAGCATGGGAATATCCAGTGCTCTGCACCATGCCAGGTTTATTTGGGCATCGGGCGTTTTGGGTGCTCCGGACAGCCAGATTTCAGCCTTGCCGCCCCGCATCACAAAAAGGCGGGCAGCCGCCAGGCCGTCACCGCCATTATTGCCGGTGCCGCACAGGAACAATACCTTTTTCCCCTTACATCTGCCGCCCAGTTCTTTTTCCAGGGCATCCACCACCGCCATGGCCGCATGCTCCATCAAAAGCAGGCTGGGTACCCCCAGGGCAAAAGCTTTCTGCTCCGTTTCCCGCATATCCCGGGGTGTCAGCACCTGATAAACATCCATATCCGAATCATCATAATGCATGTTCACACATTCCTTTCGGCAATGGCAATGGCTGCCGCCACGCCGCCGTCGTGGGAGATGGACAGGTGCAGATTGGTGATCTGCCGCTGGGCTGCATGCTGGGCATAGCCGCCCCGCAGGTCATAATAGGGTGCGCCGTTTTTATCATGCAGCACACAAATATCACAAAGCTGCCCTTCAGTGAACCCGGTGCCCAGCGCCTTCACCAGCGCTTCCTTGGCCGCAAAAATGCCGGCCATGGTCTGTGCCGTCCCCCTGCCCTTATTCTCAATGTATTCCTGTTCTTCCATGCTGAAAAAACGGGCCAGAAAACGCCCGTCTTTCAGCAATTCCTCCATGCGTGCAATGTCGCACACATCAATGCCCACGCCCACAATCATAGCTGGGAAAAGAGCAGCGCGTTGGCAATGGCCCGGGCTGTTACTTCCGCCGCTGCGGCGCAGAGCTTCACAAAGTTTACCTGATTGTCCGTTTTGCCGGTGGCCAGGGCAAACATGGTATCCCCGTCCATCTGGGTGTGCACAGGCCTTATGGTGCGGGCCAGGCCGTCATGGGCCACATCCGCCAGACGATTGGCCTGTTCCTTGGTCAGTTTGCAGTCCACCGCCACCACACCGATGGTGGTATTGCTTCCCGGCGCCGGAATGCGAATCTGCTGGGGCGCCGGTGCCTGGCCATACAAAAGCCCTTCCGCATGTACCGGGGTACCATCCGGCATATGGGCACAGCCGATCACCTTGCCGGTTTCGGGGTGGTATACATCACCCACGGCATTCACAGCCACCACTGCGCCGATGGTCACACCTTCGGGCAGGGTGATGGAAGCGGAGCCGATACCACTGTCCTGAGGCTGAGCAGAAGGAATCAGTTTGCCCACCGTAGCACCGGTGCCGGCACCCACCCGGCCCTGCGCCATGCCCTTGGCTGCATTCATGCAGGCCGCCCGGCCCATGGCAGCATCCGGCCGCACATGGGGATCACCAACCCCCAGATCATACAACACTGCCGCCGGTACAATGGGCACGCGGGCCACGCCCATATCCATGCCGATGCCCACGCTTTCCAGATAGCGCATCACGCCGCCGGCCGCATCCAGCCCAAAGGCGCTGCCGCCGGAAAGCACCACAGCATTCACATTTTCCACCAGATTGCCGGGCTTGAGCAAATCCGTTTCCCGGGTGCCGGGTGCCGCCCCGCGGACGGATACGCCGCCGATAGCCCCTTCATCCCGGCACATAACCACCGTCACGCCGGTGCGGGCTGTCTGGCTTTCCGCATGGCCCACTTTGATGCCATGCACCATGGTAATATCACCGGGGTACGTTTTCATCATTTTCTGCACCTTCCTTTACCGAAAAGTTCCGTCATGCAAAAGTTTTGTTTTCCTTCTTCAGGCGATACGCCAAATAACCATCTTCCCGGAGGGCAAATGCGCTGCGTTCCCTGCAGACCACTTTGCCGGTGTACCGTGTGCTTTCCACCACTTCAAAAGTATCTTCCCCTGTTTGGGCGGAATAAAACATCACATGGCTTCCGGCTTTCAGCAAAATATCGCCAGGCTGCAAAGCATCATACACAATTTCATCGCACAAGGCCGCCAGATCCCGGGTGGACAATTTCTTTGGTAACTGCCAGCATACACTGACCAAACCGGAGCAATCCATGCCCACACAGGCACGGCTGATCACCTTCGGCCTCTCATCCGGCACGTTGCCGGCGTATTTTCCTTCTGCCAGTCCGTCCAGAAACTGCTGTTCATCGCTCCAGCCACCCCAGCAGTAAGGCATGCCCCTATTTTCCTTGCCCACCTGCCACCAGGCGCAGGGATAGGCACTCTGCGTATATTCTTTATCCGGGGTATCCACACGAAAACCCATTTCATCCTCGCCGTGAAAACGGTTTTCTTCCCGGCCCTGCCAGGCAATACGTTCAAAAGCTTTGGCACGGCTCACCACACGGCTTCCAAACGACTTATCCAAAGCAGCTTCCAGCCACGCTGCCAGATCCACATCCACTTCATCCCGGTTCGTTTCATTGAAAAGTTCATGCCGGGCATCCGGGTACAGCTTCACCGTCACATCCTGCATGCCGGCCTTGCGGAAATCATCCGCCACCTTTTTCACCCCTTCGCCCATCTGGCCTACGGGATCATGATCCCCGGAAAGAAAATACACCGGCAAATCTTTCTTCATACCGGCAAGGCGCTTCTCATCCGTCAGGGCACAAAGCCCGCCAAAGAAATCCGCATAGGCTTTCCCTGTGAACATGAAGCCGCACAAGGGGTCCGCCACATACTTATCCACTTCTTTTTCATCCCGGCTCAGCCAATCAAAGGGCGTCCGGGCCGGTGCAAAGGGCTTGTTGTTTCCGCTGAAAGCCATCTTATCCACCAGCTTGCTGGGCTTTGTTTTGCGCACCAGGCTGGCTACTGTTTTCCCGGCCACGGTCAGGGCTTTGGGGTAATACCCCGTGCCGGATAGAATCAGCCCATCCAGTTCGTCCGAAAATTTCAGGGCAAATTCCCTGGCCAGAAAACTGCCCATGCTATGACCCAATAAGAAATAAGGCGTATGAGGATACGCCTTTTTCGTTTGGTTCATCAGATCATGGGCGTCCTGTAAAATCCGCTGCCAGCCGTCCTTTTCGGCAAAATAGCCAAGCCTGACCGCATCCTTGCCATGGCCCCGGTGATCCCGGCCCACCACAACAAAGCCTTTTTCATTCAGCGCTTTTGCCATGCGTTCATAACGACCTATGTGCTCTGCCATACCATGCAGAATCTGCACAACGGCCTTGGGCTTTCCTTCGCACGTCCAGATCATTTTCATTTTTATTGCCCTCCTTCGGTTTGGAAGCGGGGGTTACAGTTGGTACAGGCCAACCTTCTTGTACACCTTGCGCAGGGTCTTACGGGCCAGATAATCAGCCTTTTCCGCATTCTGGCGCAGCACGGCATTGAGGCCTTCCTTATCGGCCAGAATTTCATTGTAACGCTGCTGGATGGGCGCAAATTCCGTGATCACAGCATCCGTCACGGCTTCCTTCAGGGCACCGTAACCCAGGCCCTGCAGGCCGGCGGCAGCTTCTTCGGGAGCCTGATCCTTGAGCGCTGCCAGAATGGTGAGCAGGTTGGAAACGCCGGGCTTGTTTTCCGGATCGTAGCGGATTTCACCGTCGCTGTCCGTCACGGCACGCTTGATCTTCCGGCGAATATCTTCCGGCTTATCCAGCAGGGCAATGAAGGTGTCTTCGGGATCGGATTTGCTCATCTTCCGGGTGGGTTCCGTCAGGCTCATGATCTTGGCGGACGCCTTGCGGATATAGGGTTCGGGAATGGTAAACACATCGCCGTAAATACCGTTGAAACGCTGGGCGATATCCCGGCAGATTTCCACATGCTGCTTCTGGTCCACACCCACGGGCACAATATTGGTCTGGTACAGAAGAATATCGCTGGCCATCAACACAGGGTAGGTAAACAAGCCGGCGTTGATGTTATCCGCATGCTTGGCAGATTTATCCTTGAACTGAGTCATGCGGTTCAGTTCACCCATGTAAGTAAAGCAATTCAGAATCCAGGCCAGTTCCGCATGGGCAGGCACATGGCTCTGGCAATAAATGATGTTTTCTTCCGGATTCAGGCCGCAGGCAATGTACAAAGCAGCCAGAGAAGCCGTACGCTTGCGCAAATCCGCCGGGTTCTGCCGCACAGTCAGGGTGTGCATATCCACCACACAGTACAGGCAATCCGCATCCGGGAAGGAAGAAAAATTGCGCAGTGCGCCAATATAATTGCCCAGAGTAATATTGCCGGAGGGCTGAATGCCCGAATAAACGACTTTCCGCTTTTCATTCTGTTCCATGGTCGGTTCATTCCCTTCTGTTGTTCTGCCTCAGATTATAGCATTTTTCCCGTCGGATGTAAAGAATGGAAAAAAGCGAAATGGGCAGGCGTACACGAAAAAAACGGCTATTACGCCCGGCTGTTTGCACTCCGCAGGTCGCTTCCTCATCCGCTGCCCTCCGGCTGCTTGTGTATCTTCTTTTCTTTCCTTTTCGTCTGCTCCTATGCTTTTTTGCTGTATCTTCTCTTGTGCATTTCCCAGGCCTGTGATAGCATAATACCATTCTTGAAAGAAGCGAGGTGTTTGGGAAATGATCCGGCAAGTGCGCGAAAAGGACATTGATGCATGCGTTCAGGTCATCCAAGAAAGCTTTGGCACGGTTGCGGATGCCCTGGGCTTTACACCGCAGAATGCGCCGCGCTTTACCGCCTTTGCCACAACGGCAGACCGGCTGAAATGGCATATGTATGGCGAGCACAGGCCCATGTATGCCTGGTGTGAGGATGAAAAAATTATCGGATATTACTCCCTGCTCGTGCTGGAACACAAGGAATGCGAGCTGAATAACCTTTGTGTGCTGCCCTCCTGCCGGCACAAAGGCATCGGCAAGCGGCTCATACACCACTGCTTTGACGTCGCCAGAACATTGGGCTGCGAAAAAATGAAAATAGGGATTGTTGAAGAAAACAAAATCCTTCGAAAATGGTATGAATCGCTGGGCTTTCTCCATACGGGTACGAAAAAATCCGCTGCATTCCCTTTTACCATCGGCTCTATGGAAAAGAACCTGAAATAAGCCCGCCCATCCTGCCATTTTTTCATTCACGATTGATAGAAAACAAAAAGCCAAGCTGCATGAAGCAGTTTGGCTTTTTTGTTGTATACAACTGCCATACGGCAGCTTTCGGGCACATTAATCGATAATGATAATGCCGCCTTCTTCAAAGTCTTCTTCGCCATCGATGATTTCTTCATCCTCAATAGCAGGGTCGCCCAGATAGGCTTCCACAATCGCCTGCCCCCAAGTGGCCGTGGAATCGATGTGGTATTCCTGCAGCAGCGGCGTATGGAAATCAAAGTAAGCATTGGAATACACGGGAATGGCGGGCAGCACCTGTGCCCAGTATTCCTGGAACACTACCCACTTCTGGCAGTAGGTCAGGACGTCGCCGGGTTCGGTCATGGCCATATCCAGCGCCAGTTCGTAAAGCTTGGTGTCTTCCAGATGGGAATAATTGCTGTTGATGCCATCCACCGGCGCATAGGTCAGCGTAGGATCAAACACTTCGCTGAAATTGGTGGCCAGGTAAATCATATCGCAATCCCGTTCGTCAAAACGGTAATACTGCCGCAGCAATTCTTCCATGGGAACAGGCACCAGCGTCAGCTTGATCCCCGCCTGACCCAGGTTGGCCACAAAGGTCGTTTCCAATGCCTGGGCAATGGTGTTGCCTTCGGGATAGATCATCACCAGATCCAGAGCCACCAGTTCACCATCGATCATGGCACAGCGCACGTCATCCACACCGGCACGGTAGGTCGTGCCTTCGCGGTTCAGCGTCCATCCGTCGTAATCCAGCAGCTGGTTTGCCCGGTCCACATCCAGATTATACACCGGGATGTTTTCCATGGTGATTTCTTCCCAGGCCAGCAGATTTTCTTCGTAGGCTTTCTTTTCTGCTGCCGTGGCGTTTTCATCCGGTTCTTCCATGGGCGGTTCAATAGCGCCGGTCAGCACCTGATACATCCACTGGCCGATACCGTAATAGCCATCCACACGCAGGCCGAAATCGCCTACATAACTGCTGACTAACGCATCCTTATCCAGACAATAAGCCATGGCCTGGCGTACAGCTACATTCTTTACAGTAGCCTTTTCACAGTTAAAGCTCATCATGCTCAGGCCAACACGGGCATAGCTTGCCATCCGCGCCTGATCCTGACCCACCAGTGTAATACCGGCCATGATGCTATCTGCATTGACCACTTTATTGATCAGGTCTATTTCACCATCCGCCAGCTGATCCATCATGGTTTCGTTGGAAACCGTGGTATAGGTCAGGTAAGGAATGGTGGGCACAACGCCGTAAGCGTTGCCCTTGTAGTATTCGTTGATTTCGAATTCCACAGTATTGCCGTCAAAGGAAATCAGCTTATAGGGGCCGCTGGTCACCTTGGGATTGAACACAAAGCCCGTTTCGGGGTCCAGCATGGTTTTGCTCAGTGCATCTGCCGTAAAGGTTCCGGCGCTCTTATCCAGATAGATACCCTGACCATCATCCTTCACACTGCATCCGGGAGCGATCACATGGATGGGCAGCGGCAGGCACCGCAGCAGACCCATTTCATAGAAGAAAGGCCGGCTGGCAGCATCGATGGTGAAAGAGATCATGAAATCTCCCGTCACGCGCACGCCGGGCAATACGTCCACTTCCCCATTTTTGTAGGCGTCCATACCCAGGATGGAACCGAAGGCATCCGTATTGCCGCCAATTTCCTTGATTTCATCAGCCACGGAAAGCAGCACGGTGAAAGCATAGTCCCAGGCCGTAATCTGCGTTCCGTCTGTGTAGTACAAATCTTCCGCCAACACCAGGCTATACGTACGGTTCCCCAGTTCATCATCATAAACCAGGATGCCGGTAACCACCGTGGGGTCTACCGTAAAGTAACCTTGATCATGTTCCCATAACACAAGATTGTAACCGAACAGCAAATGTTCCACGTCCAGGTCCGCCGTATTATTTCCCCACATGTTGGTGGAAAAATTTCCGTTGAATGCGGTGGTGTTCCCCACCACCAGATGATTGTAATCATCCGTTTCCAGGTTTTCTGCCAAGGCAGCTGCCTGACACAGGGTCATCAGCAGGGCCAGAAGCAACGCCACCCACTTTTTCATCTTCATAATCATCCTTTCGTAACGGACAAAACGCCCGACAGAGGTCGAAAATCCGGAATGCCCGGCATGTGCGGTTACACATGCCGGGCGGCGTAACCTTTTGATCGGTTACATTCCATCTTTTGTTTTATTCGAAGCATTCACCGGCGTTCAGGTTCACGTTACCAAGACCCAGAGGCATATCATAATCTTCAATGATGATGTAATTGCCGCTCTTCTTGTAAATAACGGTCACCGTCACATCGTAGGCAGGCATCTGACCCTTCACAACCTTATCTTTGGTCCGGTAGCCTTCCAATACGGGGGATTCTACTTCGTACTTCTCGCCAGCCTTGAGAGCATCGGAGAAATCGGGTGCTGCCGTTTCGCCATTTTCATAGATGTAATGAATCGTCAGCTTGTATTCGTTTGCGGTATAGATGACGTCGTATACCACATCCGCCTTGTCCATCACACCCTTGACAACGCTGATATCAGGCGTGTAACCGGAGACTCTCGGGCTGGTCACGTGGTAGGATTCGCCGGTGAAGTAGTCTGCCTTGAATTCGGGAGCAGCCTTTTTGCCGCCTACCTCGTCATACCAGTAGCGCACAGTCACGCGGAACCAGGTCTTTTCAGTCCGTACGTCTTCTTCGTCCTTGTCTTCGGGGATGATGGGTGTTTCAGGATTGTTGGGATCGATGATCGGGTCAGCCTTGGCAGTAGCCACGTTCATCACATGCCCAGCTTCCACATGTTCTTCCGTCACACGTACATAAGCGGTGAAGTTCACGGTTTCGCCCACATTCAGCACTTTAATCACTTCATGGAGCTTAGCCAGTTTGTCTTCAACCACCACATTGTACATGGGAACGTTACCTTCGTTGGTTACCGTGATCTGGTAGTCAATCAGTTCATCAATGGTGGCCTTGCCATGGAAGTTGGCAACCTTTTCGATGTTCAGCGTAGCATTCACATCTTCCGGATCGTCTTCTTCGTCATCATCATCTTCGGGGGTGTGCGGCGGCACGTCAGGATCGGGATCCGGGATCGGATCGCCCTTCGCCGTGACGCTGTTGAGCACATAGCCGGCCAGGATGTCATCAGAGGTGACCACATATTCGGCGGTAAAGTTCTTGGTTTCACCCACATTCAGGGTTTCGATCAGCCACTTATCGCCGGTCAGTTCGTCAACCACTTCCACATTGGTGAACGGCACGTTACCTTCGTTGGTAACCGTGATGGTGTAATGAATGGTTTCGTTCAAAGCAACCTTCTGACCCTGCTTATCGGAAATCTTCACAACCGTCATGGTCGTGTCGATGGGATCCGTGGGATCGTCTTCATCGTCATCGTCTTCGGGGGTGTGCGGCGGCTTGTCGGGATCGGGATCCGGGATCGGATCGCCCTTGCCCGTCACGCTGTTCACTACAACGCCCTTGAGGATGTCGTCGGAAGTTACGGTGTAGGTGGCTTCGAATTCCTTGGTTTCGCCCACGTTCAGGGTTTCGATCAGCCATTCATCGCCGGTCAGGTCGTCCACGACCTTCACGTTGG
>JAFSGG010000065.1 GCA_017434775.1 Clostridia bacterium | reverse complement strand
CGGTCCCCAAGGCCCCGTAGGTGAAACGGGTCCTGCCGGTCCCCAAGGCCCCGTAGGTGAAACGGGTCCCGTCGGTCCCCAAGGTCCCATTGGTGAAACAGGTCCCGCTGGTCCTCAGGGCTCCGTAGGTGCAACAGGTCCTGCTGGTCCCCAGGGCCCCGTAGGTGAAACCGGCCCCGTCGGTCCTCAGGGTCCCATTGGTGCAACAGGTCCTGCTGGTCCCCAGGGCCCCGTTGGTGAAACAGGTCCTGTTGGTCCTCAAGGCCCCGTAGGTGAAACAGGCCCTGCTGGTCCTCAGGGTCCCGTAGGTGAAACAGGCCCCATTGGTCCTCAAGGTCCCATTGGTGAAACGGGTCCTGCCGGCCCGGCTGGCGGTGTGCTCAATTATGCGGATTTCTATGCGCTGATGCCCGGTGATAACGCTGCAACGGTTGCTCCCGGCACCGATGTGAGTTTTCCTCAGGATGGGCCCAACAGCGGCTCCGGCATTGCCCGTGCCGGCGCAGATTCGTTTGTGTTGGCGGATATTGGCGTGTATCAGGTGCTCTTCCAAGTAAGTGTGACGGAAGCCGGCCAGCTGATTCTTACACTGAATGGAGAGGATCTGGATTATACTGTGGCAGGGCGCGCAACGGGTGTATCCCAGATTGTGGGAATGGCTATTGTGGAAACTACGGTTATCAATTCTGTTTTGACCGTCCGCAATCCGGAAGGGACGGCTGCTGCCCTCACAATTACCCCCCTTGCAGGCGGCACGCGGCCTGTTTCTGCCCATTTGGTGATCACACAGCTGCAGTAAATGCATGGCTTTTACCGGAGATGAGCTTTGCCGGTTGCGCTGCATCAGAAGATCCGTTGGAATGAATCGTTTTTTCGTATTCAAAGAGAAGATATACGGATAAAACTGCGATAAGGTAAGATGCTTTGCTATGATAAAAGCGGCGAAGGAGGGATATCCTTCGCCGCTTGAGGTTTTTTTGATGTGCAGGGGAATTGCCACAAAGATACAGGAGGTCAACGTTCGTACAGCTTCCGGCCGCGGACGAAGGTTTTGAGCACCTTGCAGCGGTGATCCATGATGACCACGTCCGCATCTTTACCGGCGGAAAGGCTGCCTTTTTTCTTGGCAATGCCAATGGATTTGGCGGCGTTGAGGGAAGCCATGCGCACGGCCTGATGCATGGGCACATTGCCGTATTTGCGCATGTTGTACACAGCCTGGTTCATTTTCAGCACGCTGCCGGCGATGGTGCCGTCCGCCAGGCGGCAATCGCCGTTCTTGACGAAGATGGGCAGGCCGCCCAGGGTGTATTCGCCGTCCGGCAGGCCGCCGCCGCGGATGCAGTCGGTAATCAGCACCAGCTTATAGCCCTTGGCTTTCACAAGCAGGGGATACAGGCCGGGGTGGACGGTGGTGGTATCGGCAATCAGTTCGCAGTATACATCGCTGCACAGGGCGGCGCCCACCACGCCGGGATCCCGGTGGTGCATGGGGGTCATGGCGTTGAAGGTGTGGGTCACATGATCCACGCCCTGCTGGATGGCGTCCATGGTCTGGTCATAATTGGCGTAGGTATGGCCGATGGACAGCACCGTATCGGAATACAATTTCATGTTGCGGATGAAATTTTCGCCGCCGCCCATTTCCGGGGCAAAGGTGATCATTTTCACCACGTCGGAATAGGGCAGGAATTTATCGGGATCGGGGCGCAGAATATAATCGCCGTTGAGGGCACCCTTGCGCAGGGGATTGATGAAGGGGCCTTCCGCATGGCAGCCCAGCACCTGCGCGCCGGGGTAATCGGCGCGTTCGCTTTCCTTGCTCAGTTCGCGCAGCTGCCAGAAAATACGCTCCAGCGTTTCCCATTCGATGGTGGTGGTGGTGGGCAGGAAGGCGGTGACACCGTTTTCCAGCAATTCCTTGGCCATCAGGCGGATGCCGGCCTGGCTGGCGTCGGAAGCATCGGCGCCTTTGTAACCGTGAATGTGCACGTCAATAAAGCCGGGGGAAACATAGTTGTCTTCGGCATCAATCACCTCATCTGCCTGGCGGAGGGCGGACTGCTTATCCACAATGCCGACGATTTTTTCGTTAAATAAAAGGGCTTTATCAAACACTTCTTCATCGGGCAATAATATACGACCGTTAATAATGGCTTTCATTTTGGTATATCACTCCTTGCAAGAGCTTTTTTCTGTATACCATTATATAAGAAAAAGCAATGTTTGGCAAGTGTAAATCTTGCAGGAGAAAAGGGTTTTGGGCTTGCCCGGCATTGCTTGTGTGTATTATAATAGTACGGAACCCAGAGGAGAGGAGGAAAGGCTGTGAAAGTATGCGGTGTAATTGCGGAATATGATCCGTTTCACCGGGGGCATGAAAGGCATTTGCGTCTTGCCCGGGAGAAAACCGGTGCGGATTTTATTCTCTGTGTGATGAGCGGCTTTTATACCCAGCGGGGCATGCCGGCAATGCTTCCGCCGGATGTGCGGGCTCATATGGCGCTGCTTTCCGGGGCGGATGCGGTGGTGCAGCTGCCGGCGGCCTTTTCTGCCCGGGAAGGAGACGTGTTTGCCCGGGCCGGGGTGGAAATCCTGCATCGCTTTGGCTGCGTGGATTATCTTTCCTTTGGCTGTGAAACGGATGATTTGCTGCTGCTGCAAAAAGCGGCAGCGTTATTGGAAGACAAACCGGAAACCATGGAACGGGATGTGCAGGAAGGCCTGAAAAAGGGTTTGTCCTTTGCGGCAGCCCAGGGGAAAGCAATGGAAAATGCGCTGGGGGCGGATGCCGGGAAACTGCAGCTGCCAAACGCTGCGCTGGCGCTGGGGTATCTGCGTGCTCTGCGTCAGCTGAACAGTTGCATGCAGCCTGTAGCTGTGCTGCGGGATACAGATTACCACGCCGGCGAAATGGAAAAATATCCTTCCGCCACGGCAGTGCGCAGCGCTCTTTATCGGGGGGATTGGCAGGCTGTGGAACGGGCTGTTCCGCAAAAAGCGCTGCCAGTGCTGAAGCGAGCGGTGCAGCAGGGGCGCATTTTCCGCCCGGAAGGGATGGATACGCTTTTGCGCTACGCCCTTTTGCAGCTGGGGGAAGAAGGTATCCGGAAACTGCCTGGGGTGGATGAAGGGCTGGAACGCCGCATCCTTTCTGCAGCCCGGGAACAGGCAACATGGGCAGACATGCTGGAGCATGTGAAAACCCGGCGCTATACCCGGGGCCGCATTGCCAGGGCGTTTTGCTGGGCGGTGCTGGGCACAATGAAGGAAGAATTGCCCCGGCAGATTTGCGGTGTACAGGTGCTGGGATTTTGCGAAAGCGCCAGGCCGCTGCTGAAAAAAATGCAGGAGGGCAGCTTGCCCCTGTATATGAAAAAAGCCCGGGAAGGCAGCCTGCTGACGGAAAATAAGTATGCCGATATCTGGCAGCTGATGGCTGGCCGGGATATGGGCGAACATTATCGGCAGGGGCCGGTGATCATCCGGGAAGAATAACTGTACAATTTTCATTTGTTATGATATAATGAAGATTGTACTTCGGAATTTTTACGAAAGTTGGTACACTGTATGCGGAACGGCAGGAAGAGAGGGATGGCAGCATTGCTGACGGCAATGCTTATTTTGCTGTCCCTGATGCCGGCGGTGCATGCAGCGGAATATGATCCGGACCATCCGGAAATCTTGTCAGAAGGGCATCTGAATGCTGCGGCAGCCATCCTGATTGAAGCCAATTCCGGCCGGGTTATCTTCGAAAAGAATGCCGATACCCCCATGCATCCGGCATCCACCACCAAAATAATGACGGTTTACCTGGCGCTGACCATGATGGATCCCAATACCGTGGTAACGGTAAGCGAAAACGCCGTGAATGTGGCGGAGGATGAATCCACGGCCAAGCTGGCCGCCGGGGAAGAAATGCGGCTGATTGATTTGATGTATGCGGCTGTTCTGCTTTCCGGTAACGATGCAGCCACGGCCATTGCCGAAGGGGTTTCGGGCTCTGTGGATGCTTTCTGCAGTGAAATGAACCAGCTGGCCTGGGCGCTGGGGTGCAAGAATACGCACTTTGTCAATGCCAATGGTCTTACGGATGAGCGGCATTATTCCACCGCCAGGGACCTGGCCATCATCACCCGTGTGGCCATGCAGGATCCCACTTTCCGGCAGATTGTGGGTACCACCAGATACACCCTGCCCAAGGATAACATTTACCGCAGCCGCGAAATTCAGACCGGTGTGAAATTCATTCTGCCGGCGGAAAAGGAAAGCGGCACTTATTACGAATACTCCACCGGCGTCAAAACCGGTACCACCAGTGCAGCCGGCAGGTGCTTTGTAGGTTCTGCCACCAAAGATGGCGTGACGCTGATTGCGGTGGTACTGGGCTGTACCACGGATAAAGCCCGCTATACCGATACCATCAAGCTGATGGAATATGGTTTTACCCAATATACCAGCACCAGCATTGCAGAAATTTACGCCATGAAGCCCAAAGTGATCGAGGTGCAAGGCTTTGCGCTGGATGATCCGGAAGTGGGACGGCTGCAGCTGAACCTGCGTCCGGTGGATAAAAACGTGCATGATTTGGTGGTTACCAGCAGCGATCAGGTGGAATACTGGGTGCAGAATTTCAATTCCATCACGGTGACGGAATATACCCGCTCTTTCCGGGCGCCTGTTGCGGCCGGGGAAGTGATGGGCACTTTGACCTATTATCCTCCCGAAGGCGGATCGGCTGTTGTATATGAACTCTTGGCCAGCCGGCCGGTGGCTGCCCGGGAGCAGTTGGCTCCCACCATTGACCAGATCATTGAAAATGCAGAAAACGATAAGAATCCTTTCCCGCGGATGACGTTTGAAATTGTATTCATTCATTTCATTCTGCCGGCCATTGCCATTTATCTGCTGGTGAAGCTGATTAACTTTTTGCGCAGGCATATCCATCATCGCCGAAAGGTGAAAACCCATAAACCCATCAGTCGCTATTATCGTTGATCAAAGGAGCGATTACTATGGCATTGATCACCATTTCCAGTGCAAAATTGCAGGTTGTTATTTCCTCTGTCGGTGCGGAAATTCAGTCTGTAACGGATGCCATGGGGCGGGAACGCATGTGGCAGGGGGACGAAAGCATCTGGAGCGGCCGGGCCCCCATTCTGTTCCCCGTAGCCGGCGGCTTCCGGGACGATCAATACATTTTCCGGGGCAAAACCTACCCTATGACCAAGCATGGCTTTGTGCGCCGCAGGGAGTGGCAGGTGGAAAGCGCAACGGAAAACGAAGCGGTATTCCTCATGACGGACAAGCACGAGGGCTTTCCCTTTGATTATGCACTGCGGGCCATTTTCCGGGCAGAAGGAGATACCCTGCATGTGACCTACCGGGTGAATAACCTGCAGGAAGACGCTTTCTATTTCAGCATCGGCGGTCATGAAGCCTATCTTTTGCCCGGCGGTATTGAACAATATCAGGTGTATTTTGACGAAGAAGAGCGGCTGGACCGGTATGTGATTGAAGGAAACAGCATTCTGCCGGAACCTGTGCGCATGGCGGAAAGCACCAAAGTACTTCCTCTGCGTTACAGCGATTATACAGTGGATGCGCTGGTATTCAAGCATCTCAAAAGCCGTGGGGTGGAAATCCGGGGCGGCGACGGCCGCTGTGTCCGGGTGGAAGCACCGGAGCATCCGGTGACCATGTTCTGGACCAAGCCCAATATGCACGCCCCCTACCTGTGCATTGAAACCTGGTGCAATGCGCCGGATCTGATCGATGCACCCTACGAAATCGAGAAGAAATTCGGCTTCATTTGCCTGGAGGGCGGCGGCCAGACGGAGCGTCGCCATAGCATCACCTTTACTTGACGGACCTTTTTTAGGGAGAGAGAACAATGCAGGCCAAACTGGCGGAAGTATGTTCCTGTTTCCGGATTGTCGGGCAGTTTGACAGCTGGGAAGAACTGAAGGTAGGGAATATCAATAAAACCTACCGCGTTACCTTTGCCCGGGAAAACGGCATGAAAAAATCCTATATCATGCAGAAGGTGAATACTTATGTGTTTCCTCATCCGGAGCAGGTGATGGAGAATATCGAACGGGTTACCCAGCATCTGCGGGCGGTGGACCCCGGCCATGCTGCGCTGCATTATCACCACACGAAGGAGCGGAAAAACTTCATCTGGGATGGGGATGATATCTGGCGGATGTGCAATTACATTCCTTCCGCGGCGGATGTTGATAACCGGGATGAAACCCTGGTGCGTAATGCCGGTTTCGCCTTCGGTGAATTCCAGTATATGCTTTCCGGCTTTAATGCTGATGAATTGTACCAGACCATTCCGGATTTCCATAATACGCTCAAGCGCTACGAAGCATTGGAAGCAGCCATCCGGGAAAACCCTGTGAGCCGGGCGGCTGCCATGCAGGCGGAAATCGATTATCTGCTTTCTGTAAAGGAAGAAGCCTGCCTGCTGTGCCGTCTGCAGGCGGAGGGAAAGCTGCCCTTGCGGGTGACCCATAACGATACCAAGGTTAATAACGTGCTTTTTGATAAAAAGGATCACCGGGCGCTGGTGGTGATTGACCTGGACACGGTGATGCCCGGCCTTACCGGCAATGATTTTGGCGATGCCATCCGTTCCGTTGCCAATACGGCGGCGGAAGACGACCCGGATGTGAGCCATGTTTCCTGCGATCTGGAGCTGTTCCGGGCTTTTACGGATGGGTTTCTGGAAAAGACCGCCCGTTCGCTCACGGAAACGGAAATTGAAACGCTGCCGGCCAGCTGCTTCTGCCTGACGGTGGAACTGGCTGTGCGTTTCCTGACGGATTATTTGCTGGGTGATCCCTATTTCTATTGTGCGCATCCCGAACACAACCGGGATCGTACCCGTAACCAGATCGCTTTGGCGAAAGATATCTGGATCAAGCAGCCCCAGATGAAACAAATCATCAATGCCTGCCTGAAAGAATACCGATAAAAACATCAGCACTCCGGTGGGGGTGCTTTTTTGCTGCGATTGATTTATGGGAGGAAATATGCTATGATACCCGTGGCTGTGCAAGGAAACAGGTGAAAAACCTGTGCGAGCCCGTCGCCGTAAGGCAGAGAGATTCCTTTTTCTGACCGGAAAGAGACCGCAATTTCCGGGAAACGCCATTGGCCTCATGGCTGAGAAGGTGAAAAAGGGCTGCCGAGCCGGAAGATTTGCAGGCCCGAAGGCTGCGTTTTTCCAGGATTGCCGCGAGTGCCGGCAGAGGAAGAAAGGGCAGTGGAAAACAAAATAAGGAGACGAAAGACATGAATCAGAAGAACAAGAAATGGACGCTTCTGCTGATGGTTCTTTGCGTGGTGGCGCTGGCGGTGGCGGCACTGTTTGCAACGGGCATAATCGGCGGCAAAAAGACACCCGCAGGCAATGACCCTGCCGTTGAAAGCACGGATGTCGGCATCGTAAAAGATGGCGATGTGGTGGGGCAGGGTGCCACGGCATTTGCCTTTGTGATCGTGGATAAGGAAGGGAACGAAACCGCCATCACCGTGAAAACGGATAAAAAGATGGTGGGCGAAGCGCTGCTGGATACCGGCATCGTGGAAGGCGAGATGGGCGATTATGGCCTGTATGTGAAAAGAGTAAACGGAATTGAAGCCGATTACAATGTGAACCAGACGTACTGGGCGTTTTACATCGATGGAGAATACGCCATGACCGGTGTGGATGTGACGGAAATTGCGCAGGGCGTTACCTACATGATGAAGGTTGAAAAATGAAACTGACAACCAATCGTCTGGCTGTGTTCGGGCTGATGGGCGCATTGATGTTCATTTCCCGTCAGGTGACGGCAGCCCTGCCCAATATCCATCTGACCGGCGTATTCATTGTGGTATTGACGGTGGTGTATGGGAAACTGGCGCTGTATCCTCTGTATACGTTCATTTTGCTGGAAGGGCTGCTGGCTGGGTTTGGTACCTGGTGGCTGCCTTACCTGTACATCTGGACGGTGTTATGGGGAGCGGTGATGCTGCTGCCAAAACGCATGAAGCCCAAAACCGCCACCGTTGCGTATGCAGCGGTGTGTGCGGCCCATGGGTTTTTGTTCGGCATTTTGTATGCCCCGGCGCAGGCACTGATTTTCGGGCTCACATGGGAAGGAATGCTGGCGTGGATTACAACAGGATTCACCTTTGATATGATCCACGGCGTATCCAACCTGCTGTGCGGACTGATGATCGTGCCGCTGGTGAATGTGGTGCAGAAAATGGACAAAGCCATTCAATGAAATAGGACAAGTGCAGGTATTTGGCCTGCACTTGCTTTTTTGTTTCGTTCGATATATAATGGCTGGGTTGAGCTTAGGCTCAGAATGCAAAAGGAGGAAGATTTTCATGAATGCTATCAAAAAGTATGTGGCAGAATTTATCGGCACGTTTGTGCTGGTGCTGTTTGCCTGCGGCACCGCTGCTGTTGTGAAGTGCAACGGCGCTGACCCCAACACCGCCTACCTGATGACCGCCCTTTCTTTCGGTCTGGTGATCGTGGCCATGGCTTACTCCATCGGCAATGTGTCCGGCTGCCATATCAATCCCGCCGTTTCCATCGCTATGCTGGTGAACGGCAAGCTGAGCGTGAAGGATTTCATCGGTTACATCGTGGCCCAGTTTGCCGGTGCTATTGCCGGTGCCGCTGTGCTGATGGCCATTGTGGGCGTTGAAACCGGTCTGGGTACCAACGGCCTGTATAACGGCAACATCGGCCTGTCCTTCGTGATTGAAGTGATCCTGACCTTCGTGTTCGTCATTGCCATCTTGGGCGTGACCAGCAAGCAGGAAAACAGCGCCGTGGCTGGCATTGTGATCGGCCTGTCTCTGGTGCTGGTGCACATTCTGGGCATTGCCTTCACCGGTACTTCTGTCAACCCTGCCCGCTCCTTCGGCCCTGCCCTGTTTGTGGGCGGCGATGCGCTGAAGAATGTGTGGGTGTTCATCCTGGCTCCCTTGGTTGGCGGCGTGTTGGCTGCGCTGACCTATAAATTCCTCAGCAAGGAAGAAAAGGCCTGATGATCCTTTGGAAGAACCGGTTCTGCCGGTTCTTTTTTATTTGCGGAAAAGCTGAAATACAGCAAAAGAACATCGTTTGTATTGACACAGAAGACAAATGTGCGTAGAATAAGGACGATTCTCGACGAAACCGGCTGAATTCGCAAGAAACAGCGGGTGGAGGGAACTCCGGAGAACCTCATCGTAAGGATGAGTGCCGAAGGTGCAAGGCTGCCGCAGGTGGCTGAATCTCTCAGGCAAAAGGACGGAGCAGGCAAAGTAAGCATGGATGTGCATGCGTCTGCATCGATCCCCCGGAGCTGCCTTATAAGAGGCGGCTTATTTTATTTCACCGAAAGGGGACAAATCAACATGGAACAATTTTTCGCTGCTTTGGCTCAGGGCAATGACGTGGTGAATACCTTCATCTGGACCACCCTGGGTCTGGTACTGCTGCTGGCCACCGGCCTGCTGACCACAGTGATTACCAAGGTTTTTCAGGTGACGAAGATCAAGCTGTGGTGGAAAAACACCATCGGCAGCATGTTCAAAAAGGATGTTATCAGTCACGATGAAAGCGGCAAAGCCATTTCTCCCTTCCAGGCGCTGTGCACGGCCCTGGCAGCCACCATCGGCGTGGGCAATATTGCCGGTGTGGCGGCAGCCATCGTGATCGGCGGTCCCGGTGCTGTGTTCTGGATGTGGATTGCTGCGTTCCTTGGCATGATGACCAACTATTCTGAAAACGTGCTTGGCATCTATTACCGCCGGCGCAATGCCAACGGTGAATGGAGCGGCGGCGCTATGTATTACCTGCAGGACGGTCTGGGCAGCAAGAAGGGCTGCAGGAAGATTGGCCGCATACTGGCCGTTCTGTTCTCCGTCTTTACCTTGCTGGCTTCCTTTGGCATCGGTGCCATGGGCCAGGTGAACAAGATTGTGGTGAACATCGAAAGCGCTTTCCCCATCCAGGCACTGAAGGATGTGGTGCTGTATGAAGGCGTAACCCTGTATTCCCTGATCATCGGCATCACGCTGGTGGCCCTGGCTGCTGCCATTACCCTGGGCGGTCTCAAGCGTGTGGCTTCCTTTGCGGAAAAAGTGGTGCCGTTCATGGTGGTATTGTTCATGCTGGGCAGTCTGGTAATTGTTGGCGTGAATTATGATCGGATCCTGCCTGCGTTTGGCTCCATTTTCACAACAGCCTTTACGCCCATTGCGGCTGCCGGCGGTGTGGCCGGCGCCACCATCAAGCAAGTGATGGTGCAGGGCTTCAAGCGCGGTGTGTTTTCCAACGAAGCCGGCCTTGGTTCTTCCGTGATGGTGCATTCCAATTCCAACGTGAAGGAACCGGTGAAGCAGGGCATGTGGGGCATTTTCGAAGTGTTTGCCGATACCATGATCGTCTGCACCCTGACGGCGCTGGTGGTGCTTACTTCCGGCTTGTATAACCTGGACACCGGCGTGCTGGCTGAAGGCGTGACGGATGCTACCCTGGTGGCCACTGCCTTTGACAGTGTGTTCTCCTTTGGCGGCATCGGCAGCAAGTTTGTAGCCATTGCCATTCTTCTGTTTGCCTTTACCACGGTGCTGGGCTGGAATCATTACGGCACCAAGGCCTGGGAATACCTGTTCGGCGTAAAGAGCACCAAGGTATATAAAGTGATCCATCTGGTGATGATCCTGTTTGGTGCGCTGCTCACGTCTTCTCTGGCCTGGGATATTTCCGATACCTTCAACGGCCTGATGATGATTCCCAACCTGATCGGTGTCATTGCCCTTTCCGGTTTGGTGTGCAAGATTACGAAAAACTATCTGGATCGCCAGAAGGGTCTGGATGTGGAACCCATGCTGAGCGCATTCAAAGATAAAGAATAACGAAAATGAAAAAGGCGAAGGAGTTTCTATGCTCCTTCGCCTTTTTATCTGTGGCGGATTTATTTGCTTTCTTTTGCTGCCTTAGCCTGATCCAGATTCCAGCGGATGTGATCCGTCAGATCGTCCCAGCCGTCAAAAGACAGGCCGAAAACGTTCTTCATTTTTTCCACCACATACATTTCCGGCGTACCCTTTTCGCCGTGGGCAGTGATGGTGCCCTTGTATTCCGGCATCATTTCCTTAGCAGCCAGGGCAATTTCGTGCCAGGTGATGAAGCGGTTGCCCAGGGCAAAGAAAATTTCTTCGTTCAGGTCGCTTTCCACCAGCTTCACATAGAGCTTGGCAATTTGGCCGGAGGAAATGAACTGGGTGCCGTCTCCGGCAGGGAAATCCAGATCCTGATCGTTGACGATGGCCTGAGCAATTTTTTTGAACCGAACGTCGGACTGGGAATAACCGTTCGGCACGGCAGGATTGGAGAAGGTGTAGCCCGGGCGGATGATATTGCGGCGCATCTGTACTTTATCGCCGTAGCCGCCCTGCCGGCTGTAATACTGGCGGAAGCCCAGCAGGTACATTTCCGTGGCAGCCTTGGTGGCGCCGTACAGATCGTTGGGCATGCGCAGGGCGTTTTCGTCCATCACCCGGCCCATGGGCCCGGTGGCGGCGGTGGAGGAAGTGTAGATGAAATTCTTCACCCCGGCTTTTTCGGCAACGTCCAGCAGGTGGGCGGTGACCCGGGTATCGTTTTCCAGCATGGCTTTGGGATCATGACCCCAGCCGAGGGCAATATGGATCACGGCGTCGCAGCCCTGCACGCACTGCTCCAATAGATCCAATTGCAGCATATTCCCTTCGATCACTTCCACGTTTTCCATCTGCCCCCAGGCAGGAATGCGGCTCAGCGACCTTGTGAGCAGGCGCATCTGATGCCCTCTTTCCAATAAGGCCAGGGTAACGTATTGTCCGATATTGCCGGTGCCGCCGGTGACAAAAATACGCATAGAAAATACCTCCCGATATACAAAATGCTATGGCTTTCTGATAGAAATACCATAGCATTTTTCTGTTTTTGCTGTCAAGAAACCAGGCGCACAAAAGCGGGCGGATGGGTGACAAAATTACGCATACCAGCTGTAATTTTCCGGCAGGCGGATATAGCAGCGGATGTGTTCATCTTTTTTTCGTTGGATCAGGCCGGAATGGTTGGTGTTGCCGATGTTTCCTTCGGCGGCAAGGATATGATCCGGGTGGTTTTCAATGACGATGCCGATGTGATCATGGGGTTGATCACAGAATACATGATCGTACAGCACGATATCCCCGGGCTGGGGTTCAAAGCCGGCAGGAAGATGATAGCCGATGCGGCTGTCCTTCTGCGCCAGTTCCTCCCAGGCAGGCACCCCAGCCAGGCTGCAAAGGGTGCATTCCTCCGGGGAAAAGGGAATCTGGAACCCGGCGGTAATGCAGGCGTGATAGACGAACGCTGCGCACCAGAGCCGATCCGCTTTTTGCACATCCCAGCGGCGGAAATGCTGCACCAGGGGCTGCAGATTGCTTTCTTTTCCATCCACAGAACCGTGGAGGGGATACAGGGCCAGTTGCTTTGCAGTTTCTGCCAGAATTTTTCGGCTGGCTTTGGTTTCCTTATTCAGCCGGAACACCCGGGTGTATTCGTTCACGGGATCGGGGTAGATTTCCGTCAGGACCATGCCCAGCCGGCCGGCTACGCCCATGGAAGGCCAGTTATCATGCTTCATGTAGCAGTAAACGGCCGGGAAACGGAAGGTATCAAAGGCCAGCTTCACGCAGAAACGGGCGGCTTCCGTGGCATACCCTCTGCCTTGAAAATCCCGGTGCAGGTGATAGCCGATTTCCGGCAGCATCTGCCCGTGGATGGGCTGCAGCGTGATGCCGCAATCACCGATGAGCTGTCCGGTTTCCTTCAGGATCACCGCCCATAAGCCGAAGCCGTCTTCTTCATACCGGCGAAGGTTCCGCCGGATCCATTGCCGGGTTTTCTCTTCCGAAAAAGGAGAAGGATAATAGCGCATGGTATCCGGATCAGAAAAAATGGCGTGGAGGGCAGCAAAATCCTCCAGGATGTAGGGCCGTAAAATAAGCCGGTCTGTTTCGCCGATGATCATCCGTATCCTCTCCTTTCGTGCCGATCATTATAGCACAGGGAGAAAGGAATTTCAACGGAAAGGGAGAGTGATATGTAACAAACGGTATTCCTGAAACGTTCTATATATGAACCGTAAAGGAGGACGAGAAAATGAAGCGTTTCTTATGGATTTTGTTCATTTTATGTTTTTGTTGTGCGGCAGCCGGGGCGGAAAGCGATACGGAGAAAGCTGCACTGGCAGAAATGATAACCCCCTATCCTGGCTGGAAAGTGCTTGCAGATGATCAGTGGGGAGATACGGCGGCGGCCATTTTAGGGCGGGATGAGCAGCGTATTTTATGCGTGGCCGAAAAGCAGGATGGCCATTGGAAGTTGGTCATCGCCAATGAAAATGCTATTCCCGATAGCATCACCCCCAGCCTGTATCTGGATACGGATACATCTCTTTTCTGGAGTTATGCGGACGACTGGTATCATTACAGCTATATTAGCTTCCGGGAAAACGGCGTTTGGCAGGCGCCCGGATGCATCCGGATGGACTGGATGGATGCCGCCAGAACCATGTATACAGAAACGGAGCATGTGTATAAAGAAGGGTTGCTCTCTTTCCGGGTGAGCCGCTGGGATGAAAACGAGAACCTGCAAAGTGAATACACCGTAGGGCCGTTTCCGGCGAAATGGATGGCGGCCTATGATACGTTGGCAACCTTTCATGCAGATGCGGCGGCCACTGCCGCCCATATTTCGGACGACAGCTGGATGCAGGATGCAGCCTTGCGGCTGAGTGCGGCAGAGATCCTGCCGGAATACACTTTTGTGGCCGGTTCAGCCACGAAAAATGGGCTGGAAATGCTGATGAAGGATGAAGAAGGCCGTTTGCACCTGGTTACATGGCAGGGAAACGCTGGGAACGCTATCACCAATATCAGTTCGCACCTGCCAGAGGGAACAGTATACGGTTATGAGAATTTCAGCCATTGCCTGTGGCTGCCCCAGGGGATTGTGGTTTCGATGGATGTGTACCGGGACGGTGTGTGGCATCCGGAATATACGTTTGAAGATCAGGCCGCCGGTGAACCGCTGTTCTTTGGCAGGAACTGGATTCGTGAAGGGACAGGATTCGCCGGGCGTTATTTCATCGGCGATCATCCCTGGAAGGATTTGAGCCTGGATTGGAGCACCCTGCCAGCCCGGCTGGAGGATGCACGGATGCAGCTGGATGCCAGCCGCTGGGCCGTGGTCAATAACCCCAACCCATCCGATCGGCTGCACTTGCGGGAAAGGGATGATAAAAACGCCGCTTCTTTCGGTAAGTTTTATAACGGTGCCCCGGTGGAGGTGCTGCGAAAATATGACGGTTGGGTCTTTGTGCGCATTCCCGGCGGCTTCACCGGCTGGATGATGGAAAAATATCTGGCCTTTGGCACCAATGGCTGGGCTGTGGAAAACGCTTTTCCCCAGATGCATTCGATCGATGAGAAAGAACAATTCACCGTGTGGAATGCCGGTTATGTGCTCCGCGGCGATCCGTCGGAAACATGGACGGTGGAACAAGGTGAAACCTGCTGCATCATTGGCGTATACGGCGATGAATGGTACTATGTCTGGTTTCCGGAACTGGATGCAGGCGGAATGATGCTGCAAAGCGATTTCTGGCCGGGGAACGGGTGACGGGACAGCGTGAAGCAGAACGAAGCATAACGAAGCATAACGAAGCAGGGGACTCCTCGTCCCCTGTACCCCACGGCAGGGGGGAGGAAAATTCAGAATGAAGAATTAAGAATGCAGAATTTAGTTAGTACATGAATTTGGAAGAGATAAAGGTGTGTTTATCCGTTGGAGATTTGCTGTTTTTCTTCCCTTTTATATCAGGATGTTTCTGCTTCGGCGG
>JAFSGG010000064.1 GCA_017434775.1 Clostridia bacterium | reverse complement strand
TCGTCACATGCTGGTCAAAATGATCCGCCTTATTGAACTCCGCATGCTCAATGATGTATTCACGCCGGGGTTCCACCTTGTCGCCCATGAGGACGGTGATGATGGAATCGGCCTGAGCAGCGTCTTCCACCGTGACCTGCATGAGTTTGCGGTGCGCCGGATCCATGGTGGTTTCCCACAATTGTTCCGGGTTCATTTCGCCAAGGCCCTTATAGCGCTGCAGGGTATAGCCCCGCAGGCCCTGGGTCAGCTTTTTCAGTTCCCGGTCATCGTAGGCATAGCGGATGTCGCCGCCTTTTTTGATGGCGTACAGGGGCGGCATGCCAATGTACACATGGCCGTCCGCCACCAGATCCCGCATGTAGCGGTAGAAGAAGGTGAGCAGGATGGCCCGGATATGGGCGCCGTCCTGGTCGGCGTCGGCCAGAATGATCACCTTGTGGTATTTCAGGGAAGATACGTCAAAATCTTCGTCAATGCCGGTGCCCAGGGCGGTGATGATGGAGCGGAATTCTTCGTTGGCCAGCACCTGATCCAGCCGTTTCTTTTCGGCGTTGAGGGGCTTGCCGCGAAGGGGCAGGATGGCCTGGAAGCGCCGGTCCCGGCCCTGCTTGGCAGAGCCGCCTGCGGAGTCGCCTTCCACGATGAACAGTTCATTATCCACCGCTTTCCTGCCTGTGCAGGCGGAGAGCTTGCCAACCAGCGGCGCAGCTTCCAATTGGTTCTTGGCGCGGGCTACGTCCCGGGCTTTCCGGGTGGCTTCCCGCACTTTAGCGCTCTTTACGGCTTTCTCCAGAATTTTCTGGGCCAGATCCTGGTTCTTCAGATCCTCCAGGAAATCGAAAAGCTTTTCGGTAACGATGGCTTCCACCGCCGGGCGCACTTCGGTATTGCCCAGACGGCCTTTGGTCTGCCCTTCGAACTGGGGGTTTTTCACCATGGTGGTGAGTACCACCGTGATGCCTTCCCGGAAATCTTCGCCGGAAAGATTATTGTCCTTTTCTTTTAATACGCCGATCTTCCGGGCGTAATCGTTCATGGCCTTGGTCAGGGCGGCCTTGAAGCCGGTTTCATGGGTGCCGCCTTCGCCGGTGGGGATGTTGTTTACATAGCTGAAGACGGATTCGGTGAAGCTGTCCGTATACTGGATGGCGGCGCAGCAGATCACGTCATCTTTTTTGCCCTCAAAAAAGATGGGGGTTTCGTGCATGGGGGTTTTGTCCTTGTTGAGGAACTTCACATAGTCGATGATACCCCCGGCAAAGCAGAATTCACAGTTGGCTTTTTCCGGGTCCTTGCTGCGTTCGTCGGTGAAGGAGATTTTCAGGCCCCGGTTCAGGTAGGCCAATTCCCGCAGGCGACGGCGCACGGTATCGCCGTTGAAGACGGTTTCTTCAAACACCGTATCATCGGGCATGAAGCGAACCAGAGACCCCCGTTTTCGGGTGTTGCCCAGCTTTTCCAGGGGCTGTACGGGATGTCCGGCAATGTATTTTTTTTGCTTGGCATCATAATAGTTTTCAAAGCGGATGGCGTAATGGCTCCAGTTGATAAAAATATCCACCGTCAGCCATTTGGACAGGGCGTTCACCACCGAAGCGCCCACGCCGTGAAGACCACCGGAATAAGCATAATTTTCGTTATCAAATTTACCGCCGGCATGCAGGCGGGTATAAATTACTTCCACCCCGGGAATGTTCAGCACGGGATGCATGTCCACCGGAAGCCCCCGGCCATTATCCCATACGGAAGCGGAGCCGTCCTTATGCAGGGTGACCGCCACTTCCGTGGCATGGCCGCCCATGGCTTCGTCAATGGCATTATCCACAATTTCCCAAAGCAGATGATGCAGGCCCCGGGAACCTGTGGAGCCGATATACATCCCCGGCCGCATCCGGACGGCATCCAGCCCCTCCAGAACCTTTATACTGCCTGCATTATAGTCTTGTGCCATGGTGCACCTCACAATATTTAGTGTGTTCCAAATCATCATAACACATTTTATGGCAAAATGTAAAGCGCCGCAAGGGATTTCCTTTGCAGCGCCTGTGTTTTCAGCATTTTAGTAGGGGAAAGCGATATCCGGCATTCCGTCGGTCATTTCCGCGTGGCAGCCGATCATTTTCAGCAATTCCAGAGAGATGAAATCCCCTTCGTCCTTGCGGTTGAAAAGCTGGGGGCAGGGCACGCCGTCCAGGGTCAGGATGCCTTCGGCCTGATTGAACTGCACTTTGTGGCCGAAAAGATCGGCTTCGGCAGCCGTCATATCCCAGCCCAGTAGCTCCGCCATTTTGTCCATGCTGAGCCATACCGTGCCCAGTTCATCGGTGAACCAGTTCACCTGGGTTTCCTGGCCGTGCATCAGGATCACCACAGGCACGGCGCTGTCAGCGGGCTGGCTGCTGTAATAGAAGGAAACGGAAGCGGGCGTGGCGGTGTTGTTTTTCAGCGTTACATAAACGGAATTTTCGGATACCAGCCGATACCCTTCCGGCACATGATTGCTGTTGGCGTAAATGGTGGTGGAACCGTAGCAGGTAATATCCATGGCATAGAGCTGGCTGCCGGTGTCCCTGTCCATGTAGTAGACCCGTACCATCACGGCCGGGATCACGCTGGGGGGCGGCGTGGGGGTCAGCATGGGGTCGGCGGAATAGAGCCGGGCCAGGGTTTCCTTGCCGGCAATGCCGTCCGCTTTGAGGCCGCTGCGCCGCTGATAAGCTGTAACGGCTTCTTTGGTCTTGGGGCCGTACTGGCCGTCGGCTTCCCCTTCCAGAAAACCCAGCTCAATCAGCCTTTCCTGCATTTCCTGCACCCGCTTGCCTTCGTTGCCGGGCCGCAGGGTGGTGTATTCCGGCGAAGGTTCGGGGGTGGGGGTTACAGGAACCTGTTCCACAATGGGCGCAGGGGTTACGGGGGGCGGCGTCAGGTCCGGTGCCTGCTGGGCAGGGCCGGTGACGGTCATGGCCATATAAATCATCAGGATCTTGAAAATATCCATGATGGCCTCCTTTATCAAATGTTCAGAAATTCGCGGAATTTGGGCATAATGCCGATGCCGTCGGGGTAATGGGCGGCAAACTGGGGCACCGCGTGGCTGGGGAAGGAATTGCCTTCAATGAACCGGGGACCGTTTTCCGTGATGGCCACGTCCCAGGCCACGAAACGCACCTGGGGCACCACCTTCATAGCTTCCAGACACATAGCACAGGCTTCTTTGAAATAGGGCACTTCAAAGCCGATGATATCCGTGCCGGTAATGGGGTGCTTTTCGAAGGTATTGCCCTGCTTGTCGGCGCCCACGGTGAGAAGCCGGCCGCTTTCCAGATCCACCCGGGCCGCCATGCCGCCGCAGTCCACATTATCCATCACCTTGCCGTTGCCGATGCGCAGGAAGGCGTACACAATGCCTTCTTTCTTTTCGCCGATCATGGTGGCAATGCGCACGGTATTGACGGAGGTGGGGCAAAGGGCAGCCATGCACTTATGCTGCACCACCACTTCTTCCAGAATGGCGTCGCCCATTTCTTTTATTTTACGGAAGAATGCGTTCATATCTTCCCAGTCCGCCGGGGCGAATTTTTCGATACCCTGGCCGGAGGAACCCTCCAACGGCTTGAAGATCACGGCAGGCTTATCCTGAAGGAAGGCGGAAAGATGATCCTGCGTCAGGTTCCCGTCGCAGCGCAGCCAGTCCCGCTGTACCCATTTGGAGAAGGTCTGGTTGAATTCCGTTTTGTCGTCAAAGAAATGCCAGTAGGCCTTGTCGTTCATCCGGCGGACGATTTCGTTGGAAAGGCCCCGGGTGATGACGGTGCGCTTCTGGGCGTCGTTCAGCTTATACATTTCGGCAATTTTGTAATCCATATAGCCGGCATTGTATTTGGCGGCGCATTTGGCCATGTCTGCAAACAGCCACAATTTGCTCTTGCCCGTTTTTTTGTGGAGCATATTGGCGGTTTCGTTCATTTTTTTGAAGTCCATTTTGCCGATGCGTCTGAGTACGTAACCGATGCGGCTCATAATCTTTGCCTCCGTGATCGAAAAATCGCAATCTTAATATGGAAAAATACAAAATTTATTATACGCCACCTTCCCGCTGATTGCAAGCAAAATACACGGTTACAGTTGTAAAACAGTCAAAAATGGTCATCATTTTTCCCGATTGTATAAATCGGCAAAAAGTGAGGAAAATCAAGGGCTTTGTGCGTTGCTTTTTTGTGAAAAACTGTTGACATTCATTTTAATAGATGTTATTATGATACAGTTGCTGGCTTTATGCGGCAACGGTGTTCCTGTGCCTTTTTGAACGGAGGAAACATGCTTGTGCAGCTGGAAAAAGCAAAACATCGCGTAGCCGGTTTTCGGCAGGTGATGAAGGGGCTCGGAGATGACAGCCTGAAGGTTGTGTATCTGGCCCTGGATGCCTCTCCCATGCTGCAGGCGCAAATCCGCCAGGCTGCCAATGAAAGACAGCTTCCGCTGGAAACCATATCCTCCATGGAAGAGCTGGGCCAGATGTGCCGCCTGGACGTGCCCTGTGCCGTGGCTGCCATTAAAAAGGAAGAGAACACATAAATCTACGACTATATATTCCCGAGGGTTGCGGGAATTTTATAGGAGGAGGACCGGGAAGACCGGCTCCGAACAAATAACAGGAGGTGCTTCCATGCCTACGATCAATCAGCTGATCCGCAAGGGAAGAGAAAAGGTTGCTAACAAGTCAACCGCGCCCATCCTGCAGGGTTGCCCGCAAAAGCGCGGCGTTTGCCTGAGCGTGAAGACGACCACGCCCAAGAAGCC
>JAFSGG010000063.1 GCA_017434775.1 Clostridia bacterium | reverse complement strand
ATTACTTCACGATTTCGCCCATGGTGCCGGGGGCAGCGCAGGCGGCGTTGGATTCGTCGGTGTCGATGTGCATGGCCAGGGCGAAGTTTTCATTCACGCGGCAAACCACATCGCCGAAGATCAGGCTGCGGCCTTCGGTTTCGATCTTGACGGACACAACGTCCTTATCCTTCACGTCGCACTTTTCGGCGTCGGCGGGGGTCATATGGATGTGGCGCTTGGCGGCGATGACGCCTTCGGTGATTTCCACTTCGCCCTTGGGGCCCACCAGCTTGCAGGCGCCGGTGCCGGCGATATCGCCGCTTTCACGGATGGGGGCGCTGACGCCGATGGAGCGGGCGTCGGTCAGGGAGATTTCCACCTGGGTGGCATTGCGGGTGGGGCCCAGGATGGAAACGCCGGGGATGGTCTTCTTGGGGCCCACAACGTCCACGCGTTCAGCGCAGGCATACTGGCCGGGCTGGCTCAGCATTTTCTTGATGGTCAGTTCATAGCCTTCGCCGAAGAGGGTTTCCAGGTCGGCCTTGGACAGGTGCACGTGACGGGCGGAAGTTTCCACGATGAATTTCATTTTGATTTCCTTCTTTCTTGTGTTTTTATGAATCAATTCATGAGGGAACAAAGGGATCATTCAATGCCCCGGATGGCATTGAAGGGGAAGAGCACGCAGACGGCTTTGCCCATGATCATATCCCGGGTGATGGGCCCCACATCGGAAGCGCGGCTGTCGTGGGATGTGCGGCGATTATCGCCGATCATGAAATACTGGCTTTCGTCCACTTTCTTGGTGTAGGGGTTATCCGTCATCAGCTGAATGGGGCCAAAGTCCGCAGGGATGCTGCCCATTTTTTCGGGATTGGGCACCAGTTCGTTGTTCACATACAGGTTGCCGCCGCGGATTTCCACGGTATCGCCGGGCAGGGCCACCATACGCTTGACAAAGATTTCATAGCTGTCCAGGGACAGGCCGGCGCCCAGATGGAAGGAGCCATTGGTGCGGCCCGGATAGCGGCAGATGACGATATCGCCGCGCTTCATCCCTTCGCTGCCCTTGCCGTAGGCCATTTTGGATACCAGCACAATTTCGCCGTCCTGGAGAGTATTGGTCATGCTGGTGCCGTCCACGCGGACGGGCTCGGCAATGAAGGCGCGTACCAGCGTGGCGATGGCCAGTGCAGCCAGCAGTGTCCAGACCCAGCTCAAAATTTCCTGTCCCACAGTTTTCTTTTTCTTTTCCTTTTTTCTTTTTTTGCCAGCCTTTTCGGGCTGTTCGCTTTCTTCGGCAGGTGTATTTTCTGCAATGATTTCTTCAGCGGCAGCTTCTTTTGTTTCTTCTTCAATCACAGCGGGTTCGATCACATTGGGTTCAAGAGACATATTGTTGCTTCCTTCCTTGCTCAGAGCGTGGGTTCAGGCCCCTGCTGGAGCAATTTTTTGCGCCGTTTCAGGAAAGTTTCCCGATCCAGCATCACAATACGGCCGCAGCCCTGGCATTTGATCTTGATATCGGCGCCGGTGCGGATTACCACCCAGGTGTCGCTTTTGCAGGGGTGAGGTTTGCGGGTTTGAACAATATCGCCCAGACGGATCTCATCAACCATCCCGTGCCAGCCTCCTTGATGCGTTTGTATTGTCACCTATACATTATATACGCTTTTTCTGTTTTTTTCAATGTTATTTCAAGGAATCCGGGAAAAAAGGCATATAATGGCCCGGCGGCGCATAAAAGAGCATCAGGGAGGGATGGCATGATGGAAAAAGAAACGGTTCTGCATCCGGGCATGGGCAAGGGACATAGTCTGCATCTGGAAGAAAGGCGCTCTGCTGCTCTGAGCGGTGTGGAGGAAGTGCTGGCTTTTGATGAAAACCAGGTGGTGCTGCGCACCGGCAGCGGCGAAGTGGCGCTGATGGGGGAAGGGCTGCATGTGACCCGGCTGATGATGGAAGAAGGGCAATTGACGGTGGAAGGGAAGATTGATAGTTTTTTCTATTCATCCCCCCGGAAGGGCCGCCGCCTCTTTGGCAGGAATAAATGAATTTTGTTATCTTGCCGGGTCAGCTGCGGCTGGCCTTGTGTTTGTGCTATGCCGGGATGGCGGCCGGCACTTTATATGATCTGATGTTTTTTCTGCGCAGGGTGAAGGGAGTGCGCCAGGCAGCGGATTTGCTGTTCGGGCTGGCTGCAGGCGTTATGTACTTTGCGGCGCTTTTTTACTGCCGGGAAGAAAGACTGCGGCTGATGGGCCTGTTTTTCTTTCTGACGGGGTATGGTTTATACCGGATGGGCCCCGGGCGGCTGATAAGATTTTGTTTTCGCTCTGTTTCCGGCAGGAAAAAGGGGCGGCTGCGGCGAAATGAAACCGGGTAGAAAGGCAGGTGATGGTATTGCACAAGCAGGTGAAGCTGATCACGGTGGTCATCATGGCCATCACGATGATTGTGTGTGCCTTGCTGGTGATGGACCGGCTGGACGGCAATATTCAGGTGATGCAGGGCAAGGTGAAAAACGCCGAGCTGGAGTTGCGTCAGGTGCAGCAGAAGCAGGGCGAAATCACCACGGAAATTGCCAATATGGATAAGGAATCCTATATCATTGCCCGGGCCCGGGAACTGGATTATCTTATGCCCGGGGAGATGCGTTTTGTGGTGGTCAACCCGGAAGTGCTGACGGATGATCCCGCCGGGGTGAAAGTAGAGGAGTGGCAGAATCCATGATGCGTGCAGCCATTGCCATCGGGTCCAATTCCACCCGCATGCTCTGTGCGGAAAAAACGGAACAGGGACTGAAAAATATTTTGCGGGGCCGTGAAGAAACACGGCTCTTTTCTGCGCTGGATGATCACGGTTTTTTTCCGGAAGAAAAAATTCTGGAAACGGCGGAAGCGGTGAAAAACCTGTATGAGGCAGCCGTCCGTCACGGTGCGGCAGATTGTGCGCTGTTTGCCACCAGCGCCAGCCGGGATGCGAAAAACAGCCACCTGCTGGCTCAAAAGATTTTTGAATATACCGGGCTGAATATGCAGGTGATCACCGGCGAAGAAGAGGCGCGCCTGGCCTTTGCGGCCTGCGCCGGGCAGCAAAAGACGTTGGTTATGGATATCGGCGGCGGCTCCACCGAACTGACCCTGGGGGAAAACGGGCAGATTTTTTCTGCAGCCAGCGCCCAAATGGGGGCTTCCAGGCTGATGAAAATGCAGCCCATTCATAACGCTGTCCAGGCGGAACAGGCCCTGCTTCTGGCCCGAAATGCCATGCAGCCCTTCACCGATGCCTTAAAAGAGCGGATGGAAGGGGCAGTTCTTGTGGGCATTGGCGGCACATGCACGGCGGCTGCCGGGATCCGGGCGGGCGTGTTTTTTGATGCCGATACCATGGAAGGGGCAGCGGTTACCCTGCAGGAAGCCAGACGACAGCTTTTTATGCTTGCCGATCTGCCGCTGCATCAGCGGGAACTGGTGCCGGGGCTGCCGGCCACCCGTGCCATGCATATGCCAAACGGCCTGTGCATTCTGATTGGCGTGATGGAGCTGATGGGTTTTGACAGCCTTTCCGTTTCCGGCCGCAATAATCTGGACGGGTATCTTTTGTCTGTGTAAAAAACAAAAATTTATTTCTGCGCCAACCGAAATATCCTTTCGGCTGGCGTTTTTCGTATGCATACGGCTGTATGCGCCACGGCATCCTATCCATGAGGTGAGAAAGATGGATTCCATATGGAAAAAGACGGTACCATTACCGTCTTTTGCACCGCTTGAGGGGGACATCAGCACGGATGTGCTGATCATCGGCGGCGGATTGGCCGGGCTTTTGTGTGCCTGGCGTCTTCAGCAGGCAGGGGTGGATTATGTACTGACAGAGGCGGATACCATCTGCAGCGGGATTACGAAAAATACCACGGCGAAGATCACGTCCCAGCATGGGCTAATCTATGATACGCTGATCAGAACCATGGGTGCAGAAAAAGCGAAGCTTTATCTGGACGCCAACCAGCGTGCTTTGCAGCAATACAGGGCGCTTTGCCGGGAAATGGACTGCGATTTTGAGGAACAGGATGCTTTTGTCTATGCGCTGGAGGAACGCAGGAAAATCGACCGGGAGCTGGAGGCGCTGCGCAGATTGGATTTTGATGCAACCTTTGAAAAAACGCTGCCTTTACCTTTTCCGGTTGCCGGGGCTGTGCGGTTTCCCCGCCAGGCGCAGTTCCATCCGCTGAAATTTGTTGCCGGAATCGCAAAAAACCTGCGTATTTATGAGCATACCAAAGTGCGCCATCTGATGCCGGGAAAGGCGATTACAAGCGGCGGTATCCTTTCGGCCGGGAAGATGATCATCGCCACCCATTTCCCTGTGCTGAACAAGCATGGCGGATATTTCATCAAGCTCTATCAGCATCGCTCCTATGTGCTGGCACTGAAGAATGCACCGCTTTATGAGGGTATGTATCTGGATGAAAACGAGAAAGGCTTGTCTTTCCGGCATCATCGGGATCTTATGCTTCTTGGCGGAGGCAGCCACCGCAGCGGAAAGAAGGGCGGCAACTGGCGTGAACTGGAACAATTTGCAAAGCAGTATTATCCGAAGGCAGAAATTGTTTCCCGCTGGGCAACCCAGGATTGCATCTCATTGGATCATGTGCCCTATATCGGCCCCTATGCCGGCAATACGCCGGGTGTATTTGTGGCCACCGGCTTCAATAAATGGGGGATGACCTCTTCCATGGCGGCGGCGGATATTTTGTGCGATCTGGTACAGGGAAAGCAGAATCAATATGCAGATGTATTCTGTCCTTCCCGGAGCATCCTGCATCCCCAGCTGCTTTTGAACGCTGTTGAAACGACCCTGAGTTTTCTGACACCCACCGTTCCCCGATGCCCGCATATGGGCTGTGCACTGAAATACAATAATACGGAGCATACCTGGGATTGCCCCTGCCATGGTTCCCGTTTCGGAGAAGACGGGACCCTCATTGATAACCCGGCAACCGATGATAAAAGGATGTGCTGATTGTTTCTGTCCAAGGGGAAAAGGAAGAACGGCCGGATGCCGATTGGCGGGGATTGTGATGAAAAAAGCCTGAAGCGGCCGCAGCCGGATCAGGCTTTTTCTTTGAATATTTATTTCGGCCACACCGGACAGCCGTTGATGAAGACCGTTTTCACTTTGGATTCGATCTCCAGCGGGTTTCCGTCCCAGATGACAATATCCGCATCTTTACCGGGGGCCAGGCTTCCCAGCCGATCATCCACCCGGCATATCCGGGCTGCATCGATGGTAATTGCACGCAGGGCGCTCCCTTCATCCCATCCTTCGTGTGCGGCCAGCCCGGCACACAGCGGCAGGTGCTGGATGCGCGATACGGGATGATCCGTTGTCATCGCTATTGTTACACCGGCTTTGTGCAGGATGCCCGGCGTTTTGAAATCCGATTGGGCTACTTCGTCTTTGCTGCGGGAGGCCAGCGTGGGCCCAACGATGGCAGGATATCCGCTCCTGGCAATTTCATCTGCAATCAGATGCCGAACACAACTTCATTTTCGCCGGGGGGAATTGCAGGGGTCATCCGGGCAATTTTACCATTTCTGATCAACAGGTCCAGTTTTGCCGGTTGATCCGATTCCATTGTCAATACAATGCCATTTTGAATGAGCAAGGAATTCAGCCTCCTTTTTCCCATGAATAGTTTGTCTTTAATGGGCAAAACTATCCGTGTAATCCCAGGAAAGGAGGGAAAAACGATGGATAAGCAGTATGGTCAGCAGAATAATCCCAATGGTCAGAATCCGGCCAACAGCAATTACAATAACCAGAACGATCAGAATAAACAGCAGAAGAATCATCAGAATAACCACAACAACGATAATAACCGCA
This sequence comes from Clostridia bacterium, assembly GCA_017434775.1. Taxonomy (GTDB): domain Bacteria; phylum Bacillota; class Clostridia; order Christensenellales; family Aristaeellaceae; genus RUG563. Next base: position 12,276 of record JAFSGG010000063.1, on the reverse strand, counting down.
ATCAGCAGAACAATTGCAATGACTATAATCGTTAAGGGCTGAGATAACTTGCCCGGAACACATTCGTTTTCTGCCCGTTTGCTGCCTGTTCAGGTGGCAAACGGGTGTTTTATTGCGTTGTTTCCATTGTTTTCTGAGGCTGCATCCGGGCTGAAAAAGTATTTCGTTGATTTGTTGGCACGGATGAGCGGAAGAAACGTTTATGATGGAAAGGAAGAAGCGGTGCATGTGCCTTTACCAAAGGATGGTTTGAGAAAGACGGGGTTGTGATCGGCCGTCCATGATGGTAAATCATGGCTTGCTGATCCCGGTATAAAACCCATCGCCTTGGAAAACCTATGGCTGAAAAGAAAAGGAGGCGCAGTAAAATTGAGAGCAACCGGTATTGTTCGCCGCATTGATGAGCTGGGTCGTGTGGTGATTCCCAAGGAAATCCGCCGCACCCTTCGTATCCGGGAGGGCGACCCGTCACAGATGACATGGTTACCGTGGCAAAATTTCTGCTTTGCCATGACCGATCTGGCCAAAAGGAATGGCTGGTAATTGTGCATAGTGACGAAAGAAAAGGCTCCAACGATGCGTATCCGCAAAGGGTATCGGAGAGCCATTTCCCCAATTCTGATGAACCGGAACGATATGAAGGGAGAAAAAACAATGGAAATGTATGCTTGCTATTTCAATATGGACACCGGTTACGTGGATGCCTGGCTGAAAGATGGCCGCATTCTCTCCATCGACTGCACGAAAGTAGAGCAGGTCGAAGCGGAGAACATGTACCAGCGGTCCGAACTGGATTACCTGATCTATAATGACCCCGCCGCCTATGTGGAGCTGATCGTGGAGGGCGATCCGAAAAAGTATCTAAAGGCAGTGACACGGTATGAACTGCCGGAGGAAATGAAGTAAACAACGAAAGAGCCTTGCACTAAGCAAGGCTTTTTCGTATTTTCGGTCATGATGATTAACTAAGTTTGTACCGGTTATCCTTCGATAATGCCATCGTTGTCATCTTCATCGGAATCGATGGTTTCATCGCAATTGGTGCATTCCCACACACCATCCCAGTACATGATACCACCACAGTTGGGGCAATGCTTGAAGTAGCGTTCTCCCTCGTCATCCGACAGTTCGCCGGTGCAATATGGACACCTGGAGTATTCGGACTCATCGTAAACCTTGTCGCAGAAAGGACACATTTGCATAATTGTTACCTCCTCAATTAGTATATTGTTTATGCTCAAAACCTGAATTTGCTGACATCACCGTTAACTGCTTTGAAATCAGCATCTTCGGGTGATTCAAACAGAACTTCCCCGGATTCAGTATCCGTAAGTCTGCAAGCGCGTCCATAGTTGCCAATCTTTGCAACGGAAAACGCCGCTGCTCTGCTGTCAGTATCCGTTTTGGTATACCACTCGCCGGATGTGAATGCCTTGAAGTCAACCTTATACTTTGCCACAACATAACCCCCTTACAGTAATGATCATATGCCCAAGGCGTTTCCCGTTCTCCTATTTATGATGCAACTCTCGTCTTCTTCAACGCCACTGCGTATGCAACAGCTGCGAGAGGAACTCCGCCAAAACAAGCTGCAATCTTCCACCAATTTTTTGGCTTCTGCTTGATTGCTACCTTGGTTTTCCGTACCGTCTTCTTTGCAGCAGGAGTAACTGTAACGGGGGCTTCTTCCTTTTTCGGGGCCTCGGTTGCTACAGCGTACAGTGCGATGAATTGATCGCGAATTCTCACCAGATCGAGGGGCAAAGCATATTTTCTTACATTGCTCTCCAGCTCGTTGAGGATCTCAGCCAGGATATTGAACTCATCCTCAGAATATCCTGTGTCGGTCATATAGTCGTTGATAAGGTACTGAAGCTTCCCACGGCGGCACCAAGCCTGTTGGTGGAAGTTATCTGTAATCACAACATCGGAATTTCTGTGTACATCAAAAACCAGATAGCTATCAATGTGTACCGGAATGCTGCATCGGCGCTCACGCAGTTTTGCTTCGATCCGGTTTTTCAGCAGTCTGCACTTGATGGCCATCTTGTCACTGATCGACTCGTTGTGGAAAGATTCCCCCTTGCCGTACAGGAGTCTGCCATCAGGAGCGATGGTCACATTGTTCCTGGCCGCCTTAACCTCGATAACAATAATGCCGCTGTCCGTCAGGATGACATCATCAAGTTCCGATTCGTTCTGGTGGTCAGAAACATATACGTTCCGGTAGTTACGGAAGAACTTACGAGTTGCAAAGCTCATGGAGTAGGCGACGTTGTCTTCGGCGTTCTTGCCGGACATGTTGATCGCGATCTCCTTCTCCAGGTCCTTCAACGCCCGAATACCGGCTGCAAACTCCGGCGTTTCCATCGCATTATTCTTTCTGGCCAACGTGGTCAATGCAGCGCAAACTTCATTGATACGAGCTCTTTCATCTCCAAGCACAAACTCGCCCGCAAACTTCTGGAAGCGGAGCAATTCGTCGATATACCCGGCTCTTGAAAAGTCGTTCGTGCTGAAAATGCCTTGTTCACTTATTACTGCACTCAGCTGTTTCGCAGTACTATTTCTAATCATAACTTACCTCACTTGCTTGCGCATTCGCTTTTCTCTTGTTAGCGACTTAGTCGTCATTCGGCAAATACCACCCGTGCTCACGCTTGGGGAGCTTGCCTGCAGAGCGGCTTGCGATCTCATTCACGACGTCGATGTGCCGAGTGCTGATCCTCGTGTGCTTCTTCGACTCGTAATCTAGGGAATCCATTTTGCGTTCCATGTTCCTTGACATGTTCCGAAGGCTGTCTTCTGACATGCTCTTGAGCAGAATGTTCAGCATACCCATGATGTACATCTCCTTATCTTTTCGTTTTTTGCTTATCCTTGGTCGGGACGAACTCGACATTGATACCGAGCTTCTTGGCGTATTCCGGATTCTTTTTCAGCTTATCAGAAAGCTGAATGGCAAGAATCCTTCTGCGGACACTCATAGAACCACTCCCTTCGTTTATAGTTATTTTATGTTTATATGATACCGTGGAAGGTTGGCAGAATAAATGACAGTAAGTGCAAATGGCAAGTGACTATTTCAACACAAAATATAAAAAAGCACTATGGCTTTGCAGGCCATAATGCTGTGTAAGAAACAATTATGCTATTGTGAGGTCAGCGCGTTATACTGCTCCATGTTGATCTTACCATTCGCCAGCATCTGCTCGGACCAGAGCTGAAGGGTTTCTACCGTGATGGAAATGCGCTCCAATTCCTTCTGGATGTGGACAAAGTCCTTCAGCTCATCATTATCGATGACACCATCAGCTGCGATGTCGATCAGTCGTGTTGTCTGCCGCTGCATGGAATTAAGGGACGCCAACATTTCCAGAACGATCTGAGACAAGTCCTTGACCTTAATCTCCGGAACATACTGCTGGCCAATCGGGCATATCTGCGAGCAATAATAATTACAGAGCGTTGGAGCCTTGTACTTTTCCGCCATCAGCAGAACTTCATCCGGATGTGGCATGAATTTCTCTGTCTCAATTCGCTCGATCCTCTCAGGAGGAATCGTTTCAAGAAGTTCGCTGGCAGCCTCCCGGCTCAACCCCAGTGCTTCTCTTGTATGCCAGAACACATTCTTATTATCTCTCGTAGAAGCACGTGCCATCGCAATTCTTCCTCCTATCATTTCTCTCATAACATGATATGTGAACATTGGAATGCTTGAGTGAAAACGTTTCATGTATCAATATTATATCGTTGTAGTTTTTGTGTGTCAAGCTGCGTGAAATATACCACGCAAAATAACACTTATCCTATGCCACCAACGGATCGTGGCGGCGCTTGGACTCAATACCACGGAAACCTGCGGAACCTCCCATCAGCCCAGCCATAGAGAAAAGGCTGGCAGTGATGGGAATGCCGTTCACCCATAAAACGGAAGCGGACGGATATCCGGTTTGTGGGCTGAATGGCAAAAGAAGCGTGTCTATCCGAAGGACACGCTTCCAAAGGCGGTTATGCCGGCTTTGCGCTGGGTCATCCAATAGGGGCGAGAGCATCCTGTTGGCACACGACTTTCAGAATGAAAGTGTAGTGTGTTATACCTTTGAAGAGCGTGCGCGGCGGGCTGTATGCATTGCATGCAGCCTGCGGCGGATGGCAAAGGTGCTGCGGTGAACGCAGCAGGTTTGACAGACATGAAACGGCGACAGACTGAGAAAGTCTGCCGCCGTTTTTTTGCATGTGCTTCAAAGGGATATCACTCGTTTTCCCCGGGAACTTCAGGGGGCTTGTTGACCGGGTGCTGCTTGCCACGGTTCCGTTTCATATTGGCTATCTGATCGGATTTGGCGGTGATCTGCAGCAGCGCGTTGGCATCTTCCGGGGTCTGTTTCTTTTCAGGAATGCCAATCAGCCCCAGTACCTGCATGGCCATATCCTGGGGTGTGGCACCGTTTCGGGCGGATTGTACCATCTCCTTCAGGAACCCGGGGTCCGGCAGCAGGCCCATATCGGCGGTGGCACTGTCCTTTTCATGTGCTTTGCGGATATCCAGAATCATGCTGTCCAGCTCCTCGTGGATCTGGTGTTTCATATAAAGGGCATCGCCCTCCTGCATATATTTGAGGGCACTCAGGGCTACGTCTTCGCCGTCCTGGTCAAATTGTTCCATCAGGGACCGGCGCAGGATTTCGGCACCGATGCTGTATCCCTGCACTTGCTGATCCAGCAGCCTATCCACGGCAATTTCCATATCCACCATCAGCCGCCGAAAATTCTTATGCAGAATGATTTCGGATAAAAGCCTGCGGTTGATTTTGCCGCTTTTCAAAACCCCCAGCACTTCCTTGCTGAAATACTGGTTTTCGTTTCCCTGGCCGGAAGGGGTTGTTTCTTCCGTCAGCCCAAGAAGATAATCCGTGGATACGCCATAAAATTGCGCCAGCTTGATCAGGGCAAAGGTGGAAATATCGCCGAATTCGTCGTTTTCATATTTGCTCAGTGCAGAACGGCTCAGCCCTGTTTGGGCAGCCAGTTCTTCCAGGTTCAGCCCCATCACCGATACCCGAAGGTCTTTCAGCCTTTCGCCGGTGGTCAGTTTATCCCGCATGTTTCTTCCTCCTTTCGTGGAGTTTTCTCCTTATTTTACCATATTTCCAAGAGCGTGGAAATCAGAAATTTCCGACAATTTTTCCAACTTTTCGGATATACGGGAAAGCCCCTGTTTTCTTTGTATAATACGCCATGTCCGATGCATCGACAACATGAACCTTGAAAACTAAACAACGAATTTTTATCAGGAGGAACTTATGGAAAATATGTATCTGAAAGTAAAAGAAATGATCTCTGTACGCGATGCGGCGTTTTTCTACGGCCTGGATGCGGATCGTATCGGTCTGTATCCCTGTGTGATTCATCAGCATGACCAACCTGGTATGGAGATTGGTGACCGGTATTATTATTGCCACGAATGCCGTCAGTCTGGTGATGTGATTGACTTGGTGGCGAGGATGTTTGTCCTGTCCAGGCAAGAAGCGGCTGAAAAACTGATACTGGATTTCGGGCTGCTCAGCCGGAATGAATTGAAGGCATTTACCGAAGAATGGCAGTGCCAGAAAAACCCGGATCAGGATCAGCTGCATGCCATGTTTGTGCTGAGCGAAGTGGTGCATGTCATGCGCATCTGGAAAGAAGTGTGTCTGGCTATCCGTTTGCACGAAGAAGTGAAAAAGGCGTTCTCTCTGGTGTGCAGATACCTGTTTGTGTTTGAAGACATGCTGGATCGCATCGCCTTTGGCACGGATGCACAGGCACAGGAAATGATGAACATTCTGAACGAAACGGATCTCATCGATGCACTTGAACAAGATATTCTGGAGGGAAATAAGGTGCATAATCCCTGGATATTTGAAGACGAGGATGATGACATGCCCTTTGATGAAAATATCGATTCGGAAGAGATGATCTGATCCTCCCTTGCTGCCCGGTGCAGCCAAATGCCCGGGCAGCAGTGCTGTGCCTGAAAGAAAGGATAATACCATGCCCCAAGGCAACTATGCCATTCTTCGGTTTGAAAAGCATCAGGGTTACCCGGCCAAGAAGATCGAAGACCATCATGAGCGGCAAAAGGAAACCTATGCCAGCAATCCGGATATTGATCCGGAACGGAGTCATCTCAATTATCACATCATTCGCCCCCGGGGACGGTATTTTACCGAAATTCAGCAGCGTATTGCTGCAGCACATTGCCGCACCCGGAAGGACAGCGTACGTTTTGTGGACACGGTGATCACCGCCAGCCCGGAATTTTTCAAGGGAAAAACCCCCAAGGAAACAAGGGCCTATTTCGTTCATGCCTGCCGCTTCATGGCGGAGAGGGTGGGGAAGAGTAACATCATTTCCGCCGTGGTGCATATGGACGAAAAAACACCCCACATGCATCTGGTGTTTGTGCCTCTGACCAGCGATAACCGGCTTTCTGCCAAAGATATCATCGGCAACCGAAAGCAGCTGGTCACCTGGCAGGATGATTTCTGGAAGCACATGGCCACGAAATTTCCGGAACTGGAAAGAGGCGAAAGTGCAAGCCTTACCGGCCGTACCCATATCCCCACCCGGCTTTTCAAAGAAGCAGTGCACCTGAACCAATTGAGGGATCAGCTGATGGATCTTCTTTCGGAAATGACGCCCTTCAATAAGGGCAAAAAGACGGTGGAAATTGAAAAGCTTTTGTCCCGGTACATTCCCGGTGTGGAGCAGATGCGCACCCGGCTGAAAAAGTACGAAGGGGCGTTCCGGGAAATGAAGCAGGAACAGGAAACCTTGCTGCAAAAACTGGAAGACAGTAAGGAAAGCACGGTGGAGAAAATGGCGATTCTGAAGAAACTGAATGAGTATGAGGAACTGCAGCGGACGGTGCATTACGTACCGCCGGAAATTATGGAAGCCGCACGGCAAATGAAGCGGATAAATAACCAAAAATCGGTAAAAACTATTGGAAAAGGAGAGTGAATGCATGCAGCTAAAGGTAAACGAACAGACCAAGATCGTCCAGATCTGGATGACCAACGATGAAAAAAACGATCCCCGGGCTCAGGCCAAAATGAAGGAACTGTGCGCTCAGTACAAAGAAAAAAAGTACCTGGTGGCCGTCTTTTATTCCGGCAAAAACGAACTGTACCCCAGCATCCTGGATCTGCTGGCCTACAATAAGCGTAAGTGCGCAGAGCTGGCAGAGCAGCGGGCACCAAGGGCGCAGACGCCGAGAAGGACGGTGGGGATGGATAGATGATGGAATGTGAAAGGAGCGGGTGACCGCTCCTTTTTGCAATGGGTGGGAGTTCCAAGAACCTGTTTTGGCATATTGGGTGTAAAGTTGTGCGAAATGGAATTGCATTGAAATTATTCTAAAATCAGAACGATGATATCAAATAAATGTATTCATACTATATCCGTTTGTTCTGGACATGTGTGGAAGGAAATGGTATAATAAAACAACACAGAAACGAGTAACAAAAAACCCGCCGTAGCGGGATTCTCACACACTGTGAGGGTGGATCAACCACGTGTTTGGCAACGCCGTATTTGAACGTGTTGTGTAGTAAGATAGTAACCTTACAAATCAATTTTATCATGCATATTCTCTTTTGTCAAATACAAGGAGGAAAAAATTATGAAGGATTATTTCATTGGGCTGGACATCGGGACCGAATCTGTGGGCTGGGCAGTAACTGATATGGAGTACCGTATCCAAAAGAAAAACGGTAAAGCATTGTGGGGTGTGCGCTTGTTTGATCAGGCGAATACTGCTGCTGAACGCCGTGGCTATCGTGTTGCACGCAGACGTATTGAAAGGAGAAAACAACGAATTGAATGGCTTCGGGAAATGTTTGCGCACGAAATCGCAAAGGTTGATCCGGCATTTTTTCTGCGTGTTGACGAAAGTAAATATCTTGAAGGCGATAAGTGTTTAATGGAAAATGGAAGGCCTTTGGGTAGATATACACTTTTTGCTGACCGGGATTTCTGCGATAAGGACTATCATAAAGCATATCCGACGATCTATCATCTCCGCTATGCTCTCCTGACGGAGGAGCATCCTTTTGATGTGCGTTTGGTTTATCTGGCAATTCATCATATCATGAAGAACCGGGGTCATTTTCTTTTTGGTGACATGAATCTGGATGATGTGAACTTTGCCAGTTGTCTTCAGGAACTCACGGAGTTGGTCGTACGTGAATTTGACCTGACATTTGAACTGGCTGACTCCGAAGCTTTTTGCAAAACTCTGACAAACCGAAAACTTAACATCTCTGGAAAGAAAACTGCCTTGAGAAAAGCTGCCGGTTTTGCCAAAACGGATGTTCAGCAATTAGCGATTTGCGATCTTCTTTCCGGAAGCAAGGTGAAACTGTCGGCTTTGTTTGGCCGTGAGTTCTCCAAAGAAAATGATCGATCTTTCTCCTTCAAGGGCGATTTTGACGGCATTGAGGCAGAATTGATTGAAATTCTCAGCGAAGACATGCAGTTGATCTATTTGATTAAGAAACTCTATGACTGGAGCATCCTGGACGAACTTCGCGCCGGTAAAAAGTATCTTTCTGAATCTAAGATCGAAGTATATGAACAGCATAAAGCAGATCTTGCTGTATTCAAAAAGCTTCTTCGCCACAATAAAGAAATATATAAGGAGATGTTTGGGACTGCCAGACAGAAATTGGATAATTACGCTGCTTACTCCGGTCATCACTCAGCAAATTACCGTTGTAGTTATGAAGCCTTCGGAAAGTATGCCAGAAAACAACTGGATGCAGTGATGCCTATGCTGGATGAGGACGAGAAAACTATCGCACTTGATGTACACAAAAGTTTTGAAAACGGAACCTTTCTTTCCATGCAGACCAGCAAAAACAACGGTGTTATTCCCCATCAATTGCACGAGCAGGAGCTGGAAGTGATCCTGCAACGCGCCAGCTCTTATTTGCCCTTCCTCAATGAAAAAGATGATAGTGACCTGTCGCTTCAGGAGCGCATTCTTGCCATGTTTGGGTTTCGTATCCCATATTATGTTGGCCCCCTGTATGTGAATCCCGATAAAAAAATAAACCATGGCTGGATTGTTCGCAGCAATGAAAAAATAACACCCTGGAACTTTGAACAAGTGGTGGATCTGGAAAAGTGTGCGGAAAATTTCATCACCAGAATGACGGCTGTATGCAGCTACATCGGCGAAAATGTGCTGCCTGCTGATTCGTTGCTATATAGTAAATTTGTTGCGCTTAATATGATTAATAAGATTCGTATCAACAGCCAGCCTATCAGCGTTGAAACGAAGCAAAGAATTTTCAATGAGTGTTTGCTTGTACAAGGCAAAGGCACTTTCCAATCGATAAAGAGTTTTTTGCAGGCAAATGGCATGATGCAAAAAGGCGACGAACTTGACGGTATTGATAAAGATTTCAGAGTCTCGTTGTCCGGCTACAGGGTTTTTGCTCAGCTTCTCAGCAGAGAGAATACAACCATGATGGTCGAGGATATCATTCGTCACATTGTGCTGTTTGGTGAAGATCGCAAACTTTTTGAGCGCTGGTTAAAGAAAACGTATGGTAAAGTTTTGTCTGAAGCCGACTATACATATGTTGTTCGTAATCGGAGTAATTTCCGGGGATGGGGCAGGCTTTCCGCGGAATTCCTGACGGAAATCAAGCACATGGATCAGGAAACTGGCGAACTGATCTCGATTATCGACATGCTTTGGCAGACCAATGATAATCTGATGGAATTGCTCTCTGAACGTTATGGTTTTGCAAAAGCTGTGGAGGAATATCGTGCGGAGAAGTATGCCGGAAAAGAGCGTACGCTTGACGATGTATTGGCGGATAGCTATGCCTCTCCGGGAATTCGGCGTGCAATTCATCAGACGATTCGTATCGTTTCTGAAATTGAGAAGATTATGGGCTGCGAGCCAAAACGCGTATTTGTGGAAGTGACCCGTCAGGATGGAGAAAAAAACAAGCGGACTTCTTCCCGTAAGATGCAGCTGGAAGCACTGTATGCCCATTGCAAAGAAATATCCCCCGAAGTTTATGAGCTTCTTCAGGGATGTGACGAAGCAGCTCTGCGCAGCACCAAGCTATATCTGTACTTTACCCAATTGGGAAAATGCATGTATAGTGGCGAGCCCATTGATCTTGAACGTTTGGCCATTGATTATGATATCGATCATATTTATCCTCAGAAAAGAGTTAAGGACGACAGCTTAACAAACCGCGTGCTTGTTAAAAAGGAACTGAATGCCGCTAAGAGCGACCGGTATCCGCTTTCTGCCGAGGTTCAGGAAAATATGCATGGCCTCTGGTCTCAACTCAAAGCCAAGGGGTTGATTTCTGATGAAAAATACCGTCGCTTAACCCGGAAAGAACGATTCACCGATGATGAACTTTCCAATTTCATTGCCCGACAGCTGGTGGAAACCAGCCAGGCCTGCAAACTGGTGGCGGAGTTGCTGCGCAACCGCTATCACGGTGCTGACAAGGTGGTATATGTGAAGGCAGGAAACGTATCCTCCTTCCGTCAGGATCAGCGTATTTTGGCTGACGGCACGCAACGGCAAGCACGGGCGAGCAAGGATATTCAGACCAGGCAAGATCCCCTGTTCGTCAAATGCCGTGAAGTGAACGACTTCCATCATGCAAAGGATGCTTATTTGAACATTGTGGTTGGCAATGTGTATCATCTGAAATTCACCCGCAGCCCCATCAATTTTATCAAGGGAAAACATGAGTACAGCCTTAATTGCATGTTTGATTTTGATGTGATGCGTAACGGTGAAGTGGCGTGGCGGGCAGGCGATGAAGGGACAATCGCGACAGTACGCCATACCATGCGTAAGAACAACATTCTGGTTACGCGTTATGCGCATGAGGTTACGGGTAAACTGTTTGATCAGCTGCCTGTTGGCAAGGGCGGCGGACAAGCGATGCTCAAATCCAGCGATCCGCGTATGTTAACCCAAAATTATGGCGGTTACAATAAGCTCACCGGTGCATATTTCTGCCTTGTGGAGCATACTGAAAAGAAAAAACGCGTGCGTTCTGTTGAAAGCGTGCTGTTAATGCATAAAGGCTTTTTCGAAGCAAATCCTGTTGCTTATTGCGAGAAGATTCTTAGAAAGAATGACCCCAAAGTGTTGATCAAAAAGATCAAGATTAATTCTTTGGTATCGTTTGATGGTTTCAGGATGCATGTGGCCAGCAGAACAGGCCCTCAGATTGTGTGCAGAAATGCTAATCAATTGGTCTTGAGTGCGATTGACAGTGAGTATGTAAAGCAGATAGCAAAATACTTGGCACGCTGCAGAGAAGCAAAGAAAGCTTTACCGATTAGCAGTTTTGATGGGATTTCACAAGAGCAGAATGAGAAACTTTTCAATACCATGTTGGAAAAGATGAAAGTTCGTCCTTACTGTGTGAAATTATCTGGCATGGAAGCAAAGATTCGCAATAAGACAGAAAGCTATACCAAGCTGTCGCTGCCGGAACAATGCTCTGTTCTTATGCAAATGCTGAATCTGTTTGGTTCTACAGCTGCGCTTTCGGATTTGTCGCTGCTGGGTGAAGGCGGTCAATGCGGCAGAGTGCAATTCAATCAGAATTTGAAGGCTGGCGCAGATGCTAAGTTGATTCATCAATCCGTTACCGGCGTTTTTGAAAAGGAAATCGATCTGTTAGGTGATGTGTTTTGAGTTGGCATGTAGTTGTGGTTTCCAGCAATGCCAAAGTCGACTTCAAGATGGACTATATCGTCGTACGCACTTTGGATGATACCAAGCGCATCCACATCAGCGAAATTGCCGTGCTCATGCTGGAGAGCACGGCGGTTTCCATTTGTGTGAGCTTGCCGATTCTTGAAAAATCCGGAGAAATGTTGTAAAATATAGCTATCCACTGAAACGCACGGCGTTGAGTTGTGGCGTATGCTCTCGATTTGAGGTTTGAGAGTTGTGTAGTTTTAGATGGTAATCAAACAAAAACTCGGCAAAGACTTTGACACGGTGCGTTTGAGAGTTGTGTAGTTTTAGATGGTAATCAAACGGTCATAGCCGTACAGGTTCATGTCCTGCCGTTTGAGAGTTGTGTAGTTTTAGATGGTTATCAAACAAAAAGGCTTAAGATGTGCGCACATTTTAGGTTTGAGAGTTGTGTAGTTTTAGATGGTAATCAAACTGGACGGCAACAGGGTTATTGAATGCCCACGTTTGAGAGTTGTGTAGTTTTAGAT
>JAFSGG010000062.1 GCA_017434775.1 Clostridia bacterium | reverse complement strand
GCGAAGGCCCGTTTCGATGATGTTAATATCCTTGTAAGGTTCCAGACCGGACAGACGAATCATGTTTTCTGCCAGTTCCAGAATCTTCACGGGCTTTCCCATATCCAGCACATACAGTTCGCCGTTTTTGGCCATGGCACCGGAGGTGAGCACCAGCTGGCTGGCTTCCGGAATGGTCATGAAATAGCGGATGATGCGCTTGTCCGTCAACGTAACGGGCCCACCGTTTGCAATCTGCCGTTTGAACAGGGGAATCACACTGCCGTTTGAGCCCAGCACGTTGCCAAAGCGGGTGGCAGAAAATTTTGTTTTTCCTCCCATTCTGCTCTGCACGATCATTTCGCACATGCGTTTGGTTGCGCCCATGACGTTGGTGGGGTTTACGGCTTTATCGGTGGAGATCATGATGAACTTTTCCACGCCGAATTGTTCGGAAACCTCCACCATATTCAACGTGCCAAACACATTGTTTTTCACGGCTTCCGTGCAGTTCTTTTCCATCAGGGGCACATGCTTATGAGCCGCGGCATGGAGCACAATTTGCGGCCGGTGCCGTTCAAACACCATTTCCAGCTGTTCCCGGTCACAAATGGAAATGATCTCCACTGCCAGGTTCAGATCCTTACCATAGGTAATGCGCAGTTCCTGCTGAATATCGTAGGCGTTGTTTTCGTATACATCCAGCACAATCAGCTTGAGGGGCGCCATTCTGGCAATCTGGCGGCACAGTTCGCTGCCGATGGAACCGCCCCCACCGGAGATGAGCACCGTCTTACCCCGGTAGAAATTCAGCGTTTTTTCTTCGGTGAATTCCAGTTGCTGACGGAAGAGCAACTCTTCGATGTCAAATTCACGCAGTTGGCGCTTGCCACCCTGCTCCGCCTGCTTCATGGGGTAATCGTAGACTTTCAGCTTGCACCCTGTTTTCTGATAATGTTCATACAGGCTCTGCATGCTTTCGGGGGATTTTTCCGGCAGGGCAAAGATGATTTCCTGAATGGGGAAACGATCCAGCCGGGCCTGGGTAGCCTCCTCCTTGGAGAACACCGGGATCCCCAGAATTTCACGGCCGATCTTGTTTACGTCCACGTCAATGAAACAGCAGGGCTCATAGGCGGAGCGGGGATTTTTCTTCAATTCTTCCGCCAGCATGACGCCAACGCGGCCGGCGCCCACGATAGCTACCTTGATCTTTTTACCGGGGGCCACTTCCCTGCGGGCTGCTTCCAGATGCTTGATTTCCAGATGGGCCGCAAATCGCAGCAGTCGGTGCAGGAAACGGCCGAACCAGGTGTTCCGATTGGCATTTTCATACATGAATTGGTAAATGTGGCGGATCAGCAAGGCAATCAGCAGATTGATCACCGCCACAAAAAGAGCCTGAGACAGCGGAATACGGAAGCTGAAAGGTAACAACTGGAACAGTGCAAATAATACGGTGGCAACCGAATCCGCAGCGATCAGGCGAATATAGGCTTCCGACCCGCCGTAACGCCACACCTGTTTGTAGATGTTCAAAAAATGACGGCACCCAAACACAAACACTGCTGAAATCGCCATTTGAATCAATGATGCTTCCACGCTGGAACGACGTACTACTTTCACATAGACAAGCATCATAAATAAACTGGCAATAACCAGCAATATGGCATCATACAGTACCAGCGAAACCCGCCGGTACGCCCGGCCCTCTGTCTGTACATCCGCTTCCTTTTTCAATGCGTTTGCTTCCTTTCACGCAGCTTTATACTGCTTTGTTTTTCCGCTCGGCCTGATTCTTTCGGGGCAGAGCAGGCATCCTTGCATCCGGCGCTGGAATAATGGTTTGCAAATCGATCCAATCTGCACCGATCTGCAAAAGGCACTTCATTCTGTCCGCTTCCAATTTTCCGGCATAATACCGCCGCTTTTGGGCATTCAGCCCGTTTCCCAGCGCATTTCATGGGGGGATTCCCAGATCATGCCGATGGCATCCAGTTTTTTTATCTGTTCTTCTGTCAGAATACCGGATTTGGTGCCTCTCCGAACGGTACGCTGGGTCATGATCCAATTACCAAGCGGCAGGTTTGCTTCCGTACGGTAGCGCCGCGGAATATCCAGATGGCCGTTGGCACGATAAAAAGCCGCCGCTTCCGCATACATCATGTCCCAGGATGCGGTGAGGGTGGCTTCCAATGCTATTTGATTGTGTTCAAATAGCTCCATCATGCGCCTCCACCTGAATTCCACAGCAAATCCTATATTTTGCCCGGATCTGAATTACAATTTCTGATGTCGTAAAATTATCATTTTATGATGGAGCTGAACAACGAAGTATTTATTTAGTTTTTTTCTGATGATGGACGGCTTTTGACGGCTTAAACACCGATGGATGATAAGGAATGAATAGCCTGTCGTTGCTGGAAAAGTAAGCTGTGTGCATAGAAATCCAGCGTAGTTTTTACGGAAGCATGCCCAAGAAGAATGCTTATCGTCTTTATATCCACTCCCAATTCAATCATTCGGGTGGCAAAGGTGTGTCTGAGAGTATGAAAATGAACATTGTGGATTTGCAACCTCAGCGCTATTTGGCAGAATCTGCGTTGGATGGTTCTAGGATCTGCCACATAACCCTTTCTGCCAAAGATAAAAGGCTGATTGCCATTAGAAGCATGATGTTTCATCAATTCATCCCAGATAAAATCTGGAATCGGCAACGAACGGCAGGAGTGATTTGATTTTGTTGTTCCGAGTACAAGCGTTGTTTTTTTCGATGATGTGTTGCATTTCATGCGTTGTACATTTCGCTGCACAGCGATGCTATGATTTTCCCAGTTCACATCTGTCCATTTCAGGGCGCATACTTCGCCTAAGCGCATTCCTGTATATAGTCCCATTTTAATAATCAACGAATCACGTCCCTGATAGTTTCGCAGTTTTGTTTGCTCCTTTCGGGTCAGAACACGCTGTTCTTTAGGCTCCGTATAGGGCAATTTCAATCGATAACATGGGTTTTGCTTTAATTTTCCTTCGTTTATGGCACCTTTGATACCGGCTTGAAGTAAACGAACAATTCCTTGAATTGATGAAGAACCGAGACCTTTTTCCTGTAAATGTGTCACGAAGTGATATACTGTTGCGCGATCAACCGACATTAAGTCCCGCCATCCCAAATAGGGCAAGATGTGTTTTTTCAATATGGTTTCGTATACCTGATAGGTAGAGTGTTTCACACTACCAAGCACATAGGATTCCATCCAATATGAAAACCAGGACTTCAACGTTCCACAGTTGCAAATGTCCTTTTCTCTTCTCCTTGCAGTTTCAATCTTTTTCTCCATGAGCCGAAGACGCACATCTGCATATTGATGGCCAAATATGTAACCAAATTTTGTTTTTCCATTGTTATTTTTACCTATCACATATCGTCCTTCGTATCGCCCATCCTTTCGTTTATAGATATTTTCTCCTCTTCTAGCCATAGGGTCCTCCTGTACATTGCATTCATATGAATGCATGATATTGACGGCTTCTCTGACGGCTTATAATTTCCTTTTTTTTACTGGATTATTTCGGTAAAAATTATTGTTTTGTATTGCGCATTCCTAAAAAATACCAGTTTTGTTCAGCGTGAGAATTGTGTCCTCATTGACATATGGGTGTTTATGATGTAAAATATAATGGTATGGTTATGTAACTATGCAATTTGTGGCAGATGCAATTCATGTGATCGCAAAATGATAATTTTGCGACATCAGAAATCGTAATTCAGATCCGGGCAAAATGTAGAATTTGCTGTGGAATTCAGGTGGAGGGCGCATGTTGGAGCTATTTGAACACAATCAAATAGCATTTGAAGCAGCGAAGAAAATGCTGAAGGAAACCGGCAAGGCAGCGGTGATTCATCCCACCGGCACCGGGAAGTCTTTTATTGCCTTTAAGCTGGCGGAAGAAAATCCTTCGGCTTGTTTCTGCTGGCTTTCTCCAAGCGAATACATCTTCAAAACCCAAACAGAGAACCTGAAAAAGGCCACCGGCATTGTCCCGGGAAATATTCAGTTTTATACCTATGCCCGGATGATGCTGATGGAAAAGGAACAGCTGCAGAGAATCCAGCCGGATTATATCATATTGGATGAATTTCATCGCTGTGGAGCATCAAAATGGAATAACGGTGTGGTAGCGCTGCTGGACATGTATCCCAAAGCAGCTGTGCTGGGCTTGACAGCCACCAACATCCGCTATCTGGATCATCAGCGGGATATGGCAGATGAGCTTTTTGATGGATGCATTGCGCATCAGATGACATTGGGCGAAGCCGTTGTATGCGGTGCACTGCCGGCACCCAAATATGTGGTTTCTCTTTTTTCCTATCAGAAAGATTTGGAGCGGTATACCCGCCGTGTGCGTCAGGCAGGCGGCGCCGTTCAGTTGGTCGGCGAAAAATATCTGGATCAGCTGCGTCGGAAATTGGAAAAGGCCCAGGGCATGGAAAACGTATTTGAAAAGCACGTGCCCAACCGGCAGGGAAAATACCTGGTGTTCTGTTCTTGTGTGGAACACATGGAAATGATGCTGAATAAGGTTCCGGCATGGTTTTCCGGCATTGATAAAGAACCGCATATCTATCGGGTGTATGCAGAAAATACGGCATCCCGAACGGAATATACGCAATTCCAAAGAGACGACAGTGCGCATTTGAAACTGCTTTTCTGCATTGATATGCTGAATGAAGGTATTCATGTGGATGATCTGGATGGGGTGATCCTGTTCCGCCCCACCGAATCACCCATTATCTATAAACAGCAGATCGGGCGTGCGCTGTCTGCCTCCGGGAAGCACACTCCTGTTATTTTTGACCTTGTAAATAATGTGGATCATCTCTATGCCATTTCCGCTTTGCGGGCAGAAATGGAAGAGGTTATTTCCTATTACCGCAACCATCACCGGGAAAATGATATTGTCCACAGCGATTTCCAGGTGATTGATGAGGTGCGGGAATACAAAGAACTATTTGACCAATTGGAAGCCACCCTCACCGCATCCTGGGACATGATGTATGCGGAAGCGGCGGCTTTTTATCGTGCCAACAGCCATCTGGATGTTCCTGTGGCCTATGTTTCCGAAAATGGCTATAAATTGGGCGCCTGCTTGGGCAAGCTTCGGGAGCTCAGAGATCATCTGCCGTCCGATCAGATGGATCGCATGGAAAAACTTGGCAACTGGCTGAATGCCCAAAAGCGGCGTTATTATGCCGGCAAACTGGAAGCGGACAGAATAAGTGCCTTTTGCAAATCGGTGCAGATTGGATCGATTTGCAAACCATTATTCCAGCGCCGGACGCAAGGATGCATCCTTTGCCCCGAAAGAATCAGGCCGAACGGAAAAACAAAGCAGTATAAAGCTGCGTGAAAGGAAGTAAGCGCATTGAAAAAGGAAGCGGATGTACAGACAGAGGGCCGGGCGTACCGGCGGGTTTCGCTGGTACTGTTTGATGCCATATTGCTGGTTATTGCCAGTTTATTTATGATGCTTGTTTATGTGAAAGTAGTACATCGTTCCAGCGTAGAAGCATCGTTGATTCAAATGGTGGTTTCGGCAGTGTTTGTGTTTGGATGCCGTCATTTTCTGAACATATACAAACAGGTGTGGCGTTACGGCGGGTCGGAAGCCTACATCCGCCTGATCGCTGCGGATGCGGTTGCCACGGTGTTATTTGCGCTGTTTCAGCTGTTGCCCTTTGGCATCAGGATTCCTTTTTCCCAGGCACTGTTTGTAACAATTTTCAATCTGCTGATCACCCTGCTGATTCGTCACACTTACCAGTTCATGTACGAAAATGCCAACAGAACCACATGGTTTGGCCGTTTTCTACATCGGTTGCTGCGGCTTGCTGCCCATCTGGAAATCAAGCATCTGGAAGCGGCCCGCAGGGAAGTGGCTCCCGGCAAAAAGATCAAGGTAGCCATCGTGGGCGCCGGCCGCATCGGCGTGATGCTGGCGGAAGAATTGAAAAAGAATCCCCGTTCCGCCTATGAGCCCTGCTGCTTCATTGACGTGGATGTGAACAAGATCGGTCGGGAAATTCTGGGCATTCCGGTGTTTTCCAAGGAAGAAGCTACCCAGGCCCGGCTGGATCGGTTTCCCATTCAGGAAATCATTTTTGCCCTGCCGGAAAAATCCCCCGAAAGCATGCAGAGCCTGTATGAACATTATCAGAAAACAGGGTGCAAGCTGAAAGTCTACGATTACCCCATGAAGCAGGCCGAACAGGGCAGCAAACGCCAGCTGCGGGATTTCGGCATTGAGGAGCTTCTGTTCCGCAAGCAATTGGAATTTACGGAAGAAAAAACGCTGAATTTCTACCGGGGCAAGACGGTGCTCATCTCTGGTGGAGGTGGTTCCATCGGCAGTGAACTGTGCCGGCAGATCGCCAAGATGAACCCGAAGAAACTGATTGTGCTGGATGTGTACGAAAACAACGCCTACGATATCCAGCAGGAATTGAAAATTGCTTACGGCAATCGGCTGAATCTGGCGGTGGAGATCATCTCCATCTGCGACCGGGAACAGCTGGAAATGGTGTTTGAACGGCACCGGCCGCAAATTGTGCTCCATGCCGCCGCTCACAAGCATGTGCCGCTGATGGAACGCAACTGTGTGGAAGCGGTGAAGAACAATGTGTTCGGCACGCTGAACATGGTGGAAGTATCTGAACAGTG
Organism: Clostridia bacterium; assembly: GCA_017434775.1. Lineage (GTDB taxonomy): Bacteria > Bacillota > Clostridia > Christensenellales > Aristaeellaceae > RUG563. The sequence goes on along the minus strand of JAFSGG010000062.1, from coordinate 424 downwards.
GGGCGTGGAAAAGTTCATCATGATCTCCACCGATAAAGCCGTGAACCCAACCAACGTCATGGGCGCCACCAAACGCATGTGTGAAATGATCGTGCAGAGCAGAACGAACAGCAGCACTTCCTTCTCGGCTACCCGCTTTGGCAACGTGCTGGGGTCCAACGGCAGTGTGATCCCCTTGTTCAAACGACAAATTGCCAACGGTGGGCCTGTCACCCTGACGGACAAGCGCATCATCCGCTATTTCATGACCATTCCGGAAGCCAGCCAGCTGGTGCTCACCTCTGGTGCCATGGCCAAAAACGGCGAACTGTATGTGCTGGATATGGGAAAGCCCGTGAAGATTCTGGAACTGGCAGAAAACATGATTCGTCTGTCCGGTCTGGAACCTTACAAGGATATTAACATCATCGAAACGGGCCTTCGC
>JAFSGG010000061.1 GCA_017434775.1 Clostridia bacterium | reverse complement strand
ATGGGCATGGGCAAATCTAAATAGTAATGCGGCTTAAAATGTTTCCAGAAAGAACCGTTGACCTTCCGTATTTCAAGCTCAATCTTCGGCCTTTGCCTGGGGCAATCTCTTTCAAATGTTTTCTTGTTTGTGTCTATCACCCAATCAGGCTGCAACCAATCCACCACATCATAATGGGGGGTCAGCAGCACCACCTTCCCGGAAGGATTTTCACGCCGCCATGCTTTCTGAAACGCCTGTGCGCCGATCCTGGCAATTTGCCGATCTATAACCGATGTGAATTCATCCACAACCGCTTCCCCCGGCTTTTCACAAATCAGCCGTGCAAGCCCTGCCCTGAATTGCTCACCGTTTGACAGCACATGAAAAGGGCGCAGCCATGCAGGAACATCCCCCAGCCCAACAGATGCAAGAAGCCCCGTCACGGTATTAAAATCACCGTCCGGGGCTATATCATCAATAATGGGCCTGTCCCTGTGCCAGCCGTCTGCAAGGCTGACAATCTTGTTTTCTCCAAATATCATTTTGCCAATGGATGTTTTACCCGATCCTGAAGCACCAACAACCACGCCGATATTCCATGCACCCGATAAATCCACCCCATCAATCACCAAATCATAATTGCACCCACTTTCAGCATTAAAAAGGCTTTTCACCCTGGCGGCACGGTACGAATGAAAATCGCTTGTTCTATGGTGAATTTCAATTTTCGTCATACTGCCACCACTTTCAGCGTGTAGCCCTCATTTTTCAGCCGTTCATACACTTCCTGCTGTTCTTTTTCATGCTCACAAATCACAATAACAGCGTATTGCTCCTTGTACTTAAATGCGCTCATTGCTTCCTCACTCTTTCGTTTGGATTTCCCCTTTGTGCGCATTTGCTTCCCCAGCCCCCACCAGCCGGAGAAATATTCCCGTGGGCCTTATAATAAAAATGTGGCGTATACGCCTGTCCCACACTCCTGTTTGCATGAAAAAAGGATGCGGCCAACTGGGCTGCATCCTCTTATCATCTGTGCGAATTTTCACAATACCATTATACACAGGTCAAGGAGGAATTAAAAGGGCTTGTTTTGCGTTTTCAAAAGAAAAAGCCCCGGAAAGGGGCTTATTTGATTAGCTTATCTATTCTTATAATCTCACAGATTGTTTCGTTGATGCCGTGTTTGTACAAGCCATCATTGCACCACACCTTCCACGGCTTCGGGCCTAATTCCCCTTCGTCTTTCAGCGTCCAGTGACCATGTATCGATATAGGATCACACTTGGCGTATTTGGGCGTAAATCGCAGGATGCCAATGAATTCCGTTACTTCTGCCATTTTATTTCCTTTCTGCCGGGATTATCCCCCCCGGCAGTTCATTCAATCCACGTTTTCACAAGGTTGTAACCATGCGCCGCAAAATGCTTGATTCCTTCTTTTGCCGCTTCTTCGCTTTCGTAATGGCTATAAATGGTGATTTCCATTTCCTTTCCTTCTATCTGGATAATTGCTTTTGCCGTGTATTTCTTCGTGGTATCTCTTTCGATCATCATATTGTTTTCGTAAATAGGGCCTGTTCCAATCCAGCGGTATTCCCCATTATAGCCAAACAGGGCTTTTGTTACTTTCCTTGTTGCTTCCGTGCTATCTTTTGCCCATACACGGAGATACATTTTTTCGTCCGTGCGGTTATCCCTCATGCCAACGCTATAAAGATATTCTTTCATGGTTTTGTTTCCTTTCTCCGGGTTATGCCGCCCGGCCCGGTGTATGTGTCTTACCCTCTAAACAATCTTGCTTTATAGGTAAAATAGTCAATGGCATATTCAAGACCAACAGCATCATCTGCGCTTACTTGATGTGACTTTCCATCCTTGTATACAAAAACCGTGTCACCGTAGTGATTCCGCTTCAAATCTCTGTATGACATTTGGCTGACCAATTCAGTTGCCATTTCGATGGCCATTTCTTTATTGATCGTGCTGCACACAAAGCCTGTGATGTGTTCTTTTCCGTATTTGCCATGACTAAATGCCGAATACACTTCGACTTCATATTGCTTGCATTTCAGATCTTTCATTGTCTTACTACCTTTCTTTCTGGTGGGGCTTTCCTTGCCCTCCTGACACTTATATTATACTCTATGTTGCCATAGAGTAAAATAGATAAAACGGGAAAGTTTTTTACCAATTTATCTATGTTGCCATAGAGTGAAATGTGCTATAATAGCACCATAGAAAGGGGGTTGATAATATGCCATCATATGAGCATAATAAAAAGTCTGCCGAAAAATACCTTGCAAACCAGGACAGAATCACAATAAGAGTTCCCAAAGAATCACAGATAAAGAAAATGGTACAGGATGCAGCAGAAAAAAAAGGAATTTCGGTAAATGCATACCTCAACCGGGTAATCATGCAAGCCCTAATCTGTGACGGCTTTTATGATTACGGCGAACCAATCCCAAATGAACCGATAACGCCAAAGGTTTACAGGCTGTAATAACAGCAGAAAGGAAAACAGCTATGAAGAAGGGGTATGTTTGCGTCAGAACACCGGAAACATCTTACTTTTGCCAATACCTGACGAAGCAGGGGGCAGAAGAAGTGATTGTGGATCAGGGGGAAAATGAATTGCTTCCCGGTCTGCTGGACAGTATGAAGCCGGGGGATTCCCTTCATGTGATTGCACTGCATCACCTTTCCAAGAATCTGACCAAATTAAAGGAAATCCTTGAAACCATCCACCAGAAGCAAATTCCGCTTTTCGTTGGTGGGCAGTACATTGATTTTGAAAATGTTTATGACCGTATGGAATTGGAAAAATACTTCATTGTATGCAGACAGGCAAGGGAAGAAATAAAGGCCAATCTGGATGCTGCAAAAGCAATCAGGGAACGAATGAAAAAAGATAGGGCCGGGGAATGAACCCCGGCTTTTACTCTATAAGTGCAATCATCATGCCCCAAACGCCCACATGCTCCATGCGGATTTTGGGGTTTTGCTTGGATGCAAGCAGTTCCACCCTTCGCCACAGGCTTTTCGGAATTTCCTTGTATTCCACAATGATTTCGTCAGGACGCTCCCATCGTTTTGCAAAATCAGTACGGTATCTTTCAAGGTTTACATTGGTTTGCGTTTCCACATATGAAATTATGTATTGCCGTACATCCACTTATGCATCATCCTCCAGCAGCTTTTGAAATTCCTGCAACGCCCGTCCATGCAGCCGCCGCACCCAGCGGTATGTATAGTTTATTTCCACAGCAATTTTTTCAAGGCTCATATATTTTACATACCGCATATGCAAAATTTTATAGTACGGTTTTTTCGAATCATCCGGCAGCTTTTTCAGCAAGGCCAGTGCTTCCCGTTTCAGGTCAACAAAAGCGTCTGTGTCCTGGTTGATTTGCGTCCGCAGGTCAGCGATTTTTGCCACCGTATCGCCTAATTTATCCTGGCTGCCGCTGGATGATACCACATCTGTTTTTAATACAGGGGTAATCCTTGTTACCAGTTCTTCCAGGCTTGACAAATCCTCCAGCCCTGCATTGATACGATCATCATAATACTTGATTTTTTGCAAATACTCTTTTGCGTTGCTCAATCTTTCGCCCCCTTACAATCCCAGCATTGCTTTTACATCAGCATGGGTTTCTTTCAAAGCCGTTCTTCGTCTGCTAACCCCAGATACTTCAACCGGGAAACTCCGCTCCAGAATGCGGTCATAAATCCGCTTGTACGCTCTTTCCTCCGGCTTTTTCAGTTCGTCCGCCGTTAGGTTTGTTGTGATGATGAAGGGTAGCCCTGAACGGTATCTGCTGTCAATGATGTTAAAAACCATTTCCTGCATATATTCCGAAGAACGCTCCGTACCAAGATCGTCAATGACAAGAAGGTCATAATCATTCAAGCCGTCTATGTATTCCTGCTTCCCTTCAAATTTTCCCTGAATAATGTTTGTTAGCCTTGCAAAGTTGGTCATCAGCACGGAATACCCACGGTCAATCAACGCATTTGCAATACAGGCTGCATAGTAGGTTTTTCCCGTGCCTACTGTGCCGTACATCAACAGCCCTTTCCCGGTGCTTCTGAATTCCGAAAACTTTTGTGCGTAATTGCTCATGGCATCAGATAGCTTTTCATTTTTCCTATCATCGTTTGAAAAAGTCCAATCGGCCATATTGGTTTCAGCAAAGCAAATGCGCCTTTTGCGTTCATGCTCCTGCTGCCGCTTTTTT
>JAFSGG010000060.1 GCA_017434775.1 Clostridia bacterium | reverse complement strand
GAAATGGAAAGGCTGGACAAGGAAATGTTCCAGGGGCTGACACAGGCCGACATGGAGCAGTTCAAGGCCCTGTGCGACAGGATGTTTGACAGCCTGGCCGACGATACCACCAAAGACCTCAATATCTGCCGCCTGCACAAGGAAGCGGACGGCCCCATTACAATACAGGAGGAATAAACAGCCGTGCAATTTTTTCGTTTGCTCAAGTACGCAGGCAAGTACAAAAAGTACCTGATCCTGTGTCCCCTGGTGATGATCGGCGAAGTGGTGATGGAAATGCTGCTGCCCATGCTCACCGCAACGCTGATTGACGAAGTAATCCCCCAAAGCGCCGAAACGGGCAATCTGTCCCGGGTGCTGCTCTACGGCGGGCTGATGCTGCTCATGAGCGTCATTTCCATGGGCTTTGGTATGGCAGGCAGCCGCTTTTCCGCCCTGGGCGGCATGGGCTTTTCCCGGAACCTGCGCCAGGCCATTTTTGAAAAGGTGCAGAAGTACTCCTTCAAAAACATTGATAAGTTTTCCACCGCCTCCCTGGTCACCCGCCTCACCACCGACGTCAACCAGACCCAGATGGTGGTGATGATGCTGGTGCGCATGGCAGTGCGCAGCCCCATTATGATGGTGATGGCCGTGGTGATGGCATACCGCATGAACCCCACCATGATGCCCATTTTGCTGGTGGCAGCCCCCATTTTGCTGGTATGCATCATTGTGATCATGAGCAAAGCTTTCCCCCGCTTCCAGATCATGATGAAAAAGTACGACGCCCTCAACGCCTCCGTCCAGGAAAACCTGATCGGCATCCGGGTGGTGAAGGCCTTCGTGCGAGCCGCCCATGAAAAGGAAAAGTTCGAAGCCTCCGCCGACGACGTGACCGCCACCCAGCGTGCCGCGGAAAAGATCGTCATCTGGAACGGCCCCATCATGTCCATCCTGATGAACGCCTGCGTGATCGCAGCACTTTGGCTGGGCGGCAATCAGATCATCGGCGGCCACATGCAGATGGGCGCCCTGTCCTCCTTCATCACCTACATGATGCAGATCCTGATGAGCCTGATGATGCTGTCCTTCCTGTTTGTGTCCTTCGTCATGGCCCGGGCTTCCATCACCCGTATCTGCGAAGTGCTGGATGAAGAAGTGGACATCAAAAACCCCGAAAATGCCGTCACCGAAGTGAAGGACGGCTCCATCGTGTTTGAAAACGTGGGCTTTTCCTACGCCGGCGACAAAGAGAACCTGGTGCTGGAAAACGTGAACCTTACCATCCATTCCGGCGAAACCATCGGCATCATCGGCGGCACCGGCAGCGCCAAATCCACCCTGGTGTCCCTCATTCCCCGCCTCTATGACGTGACCCTCGGCAAGGTGCTGGTGGGCGGAAGGGACGTGCGGGAATATGACATGCACGCCCTGCGGGATCAGGTGGCCATGGTGCTGCAGAAAAACGTTCTGTTCTCCGGCTCCATCAAGGACAACCTGCGCTGGGGCAACGAAAACGCCACCGACGAAGAAATCGTGGCCGCCTGCCAGGCTTCCGCTGCCGACGACTTCATCCGTTCCTTCCCCGAACAGTACGACATGGACCTGGGCCAGGGCGGCGTGAATGTATCCGGCGGCCAGAAGCAGCGCCTGTGCATCGCAAGGGCCCTGCTGAAAAAGCCCAAGATCATCATCTTTGACGACGCCACCTCCGCCGTGGATACCGCCACCGACGCCCGCATCCGGGAAGCGCTGCGCAGCCATATGCCCCAGACCACCAAGCTCATCATTGCCCAGCGCATCACCTCCGTCATGGATGCGGACCGCATCATGGTGCTGGATGACGGCAAGATCATGGACTTTGGTACCCATGACGAACTGATGAACCGCTGCGAAATCTACAAAGAAGTTTATACTTCTCAGCAAAAGGGGGTGGCCTGATATGCCTCCGCATGGCCCCATGAAAGCCCCGGCAAAGCCCAAGGATATGAAAGGCACTTTCAAGCGCCTGCTTTCCCTGATGGCCGGTGCAAAACACAAGCTGATCCTGGTGCTGCTTTGCACGGTGGTCACCACCGGCGTTTCCTCCTTCGGCATTTACCTTCTGCAGCCCGTGCTGAAAACATTGGAATCCCTGGCTGCCGAATACAACCAGACGGGTGTCTGGCCTGCCATGGGCGGGCTGATCACCCTGCTGTCCCTGATGGCCGGCATGTACCTTGTCAGCATCATCTGCCAGTATTCCGCCAACCGCATCATGATGATGGTGTCCACCGGCATCCTCAACCGGGTGCGCAAAAACATGTTTGACCATATGGAAGATTTGCCCATCCGCTATTTTGACGGGCACACCCACGGCGAAATCATGAGCCGCTACACCAACGATACAGACACCCTGCGGGAATTTTTCTCTTCCACCTTCCCCCAGGCTGCCTCTTCCCTGCTGTCCATCCTGTTTGCCTTGTTCTTCATGCTGCGGCTCAGCGGATGGCTGACCCTTCTGGTGGTGCTTCTCATGCCGCTGATGATGTTCATCACAAAGACCATCGGCGCCCGCTCCGGGAAAAACTTTGTGGCCCAGCAAAAGGCCGTGGGCGCCCTCAACGGCTACATTGAAGAAACCATCGAAGGCCAGCGGGTGGTGCAGGTGTTCTGCCACGAAGAAAAGGCGCTGGAAGAATTCGGCAAGCGCAATGAAGACGTGCGCGTGGCCGGCACCCGGGCCCATACCTTCGCCGGCCTTCTGGGCCCCGTGATGAATAACCTTAGCCACATCAATTACGTGCTCACCACGCTCCTTGGCGTCATCATGATCATCGTGGGCAAGGGGAACCCCACCTCTATCTTTGCCCTGGAAATTGCCACGCTGCTGGCTTTCCTGCCCATGATCCGCCAGTTCTCCCAGCCCATTTCCAACCTGGCCCAGCAGTTCAACACCGTCATGCTGGCCCTGGCTGGTGCAGAACGGGTGTTTGAAATTATGGACGAGCCCGTAGAAGAAGACGAAGGCTACGTCACGCTGGTGAACGCAAAGAAGGACGAAAACGGAAACCTCACCGAAAGTGAGACCCGCACCGGCCTGTGGGCATGGAAGCATCCCCACACCGCCGACGGCAGCGTCACCTACACCGAGCTTAAGGGCGACGTGGTATTGGAGGACGTCACCTTCGGCTATGTGCCGGAAAAAACGGTGCTGCACAATATTTCCCTATATGCCCGCCCCTGCGAAAAGATCGCCTTTGTGGGCTCCACCGGCGCCGGCAAAACCACCATCACCAACCTCATCAACCGCTTCTACGACATCCAGGGCGGCAAAATCCGCTATGACGGCATCAATATCGAAAAGATCAAAAAGGATGACCTGCGCCGCTCCCTTGGCATGGTGCTGCAGGATACCCACCTGTTCACCGGCACGGTGAAGGACAATATCCGCTACGGCAAGCTGGACGCCACCGACGAAGAAATCTACAAAGCCGCCAAGATTGCCAACGCCGATTTCTTCATCCGCCACCTGCCCCAGGGCTACGATACCATGCTCACCGGTGACGGCGCAAACCTCTCCCAGGGCCAGCGCCAGCTGCTGGCCATTGCCCGGGCCGCCGTGGCCGACCCGCCGGTGCTCATTCTGGACGAAGCCACCTCCTCCATCGATACCCGCACCGAAGCCCTCATCGAAAAGGGCATGGACGCCCTGATGAACGGCAGAACTGTTTTCGTCATAGCCCACCGCCTGTCCACCGTGCGCAACTCCCAGGCCATCATGGTGCTGGAAAAGGGCCGCATCATTGAACGGGGCGACCATGACGACCTCATCGCCCAGCAGGGCAAGTATTACCAGCTCTACACCGGTATGTTTGAACTTTCTTAACCACAGAATTACGGCTGCTTCCTTCCCGGATGCAGCCGTGTCTGTTTGAGGAACGATTTGTGGGGTTTCACCCCACACCCCAGCAGGGATATCATCCCTGCACCCATCCTGCGGATGTAGTTGGCGGTTCTTCGAACAATGTGCCGCTGAAAGTTGGGGAAAACGATATGTGGGGTTTCACCCCCACACCCTACAAGGGATTCTATCCCTTGACCCGGCAGCGAAAACAGGGAACCGATTCTGCGAACAGTGTGCCTCTGAAGCTGCAGCGCGCAGAAACATGCTTGCAAAAGAACAACAGCCATATTGAGAATTGGCTGCAGCACGGCTGCACCCACGGGCTGGGCGGCTTACAGCCGCCGACCGGATGCTGTGCATCCGGGGAAAACAGAAAAAGGCCGGGAGAAAGTTTTTTTACTTTCTCACCGGCCCTTTTTCATGTTTTCAGTGCGCCCGTGGGGCTTGTTTCATTCGTTTCTTTCGGTGTTATCCGCTGGCAAACGCTTCCGTGTTGTTTGCACTTCTGCCGTCATTCTCCCCTTCCGGGCGGAAAGCGTTTGTTCGCCCCTGCAACCACTTCGCCTGATGGGTGCAGGGAGGAACTCCCTGCCGCAGGGGTACAGGGGACGAGCAGTCCCCTGCTTCGTTCTCACCGTTTCAGGCGGAAATTGTTTGTTCGCCAAATCAACCACTTCCCCCACCGGGTCCAGGGATGAAATCCCTGGCCGCCTCATTTCCCGCCCAGCAGCTTGTTCAGGGGGCTGCGGTACACCTCAATGGCCTTGGCCGGGCACATTTCCTGGCAGCAATAGCAGCGGATGCACTTTTTGTAATCATATTTGGCCTTCTTTCCGTTGCCGGCATGCACGGCTTTTTCCGGCACGGGGCAGCTTTCCTCGCACACGCCGCAGGCAATGCACTTTTTCATATCCGCCTTGGGCCGGTGCTGCAGGAAAGGCAGCAGGGGCATGAGCTTAGCCAGCAGGCTCTTTTTCATTTCTCCCCGGAATACGTCAAAATCCTTCTTGCCGTATTTTTCCCGGGCCTCCTCCATGGTGATTTCCCCATCCGGCGTGCGAACGGCGATGTCGTCATAGGTCATCGTACCAAGGCCCGCACGGGCAGCGCTGACGCAGGTGGGCACCTGATGAGGATCCAGATGGATGAGCCCGGCAAACACGCTGTCCAGTGCCACAGGATCCAGGGACATAAGCAGCACATTCATATTCACCGGCGTACCGGAAGAAGGGCCGTTGCCCTCCATGGCCACCACTCCGTCCATAATGTGCAGCCTGGGGTTCACGCAACGGTTCAGATCCGCCAGCATATCGGCAAACACTTCGCTGTTGGGATAATGGGCGTGGCCGGTAGCCTTGTTCACCCCGGTAATGCAGCCATACATATTTTTCACCGCGCCGGTAATGCGTTCCAGCGCATGGGTTTTCATTTTGCAGACGTTCACCAGTGCATCCGTTTCCTGGACGGCCTTGCACAGATAAAAGCTTTTGCAGGTTTCCCCTTCGGGGAAGTGCACCACGCTGCCGGTATTGAATTCCCCGGCCGGTACACCCCACTTGCGGGCTTCGGCGGCAATGCCGCAGGCTTCAGCAGCCTTTTCCGGGGTGGTGGTAGGGTTCCCGGGGCTGTCGCCATAGGACACATGAGCATAGCCGCTTTCTTTCAGCACTTTGCACACAGCGGAAAACACCGCCGGATGGGTGGTGATGGCCTTCTGGGGCAGAGCCCGGGCCAGCAGATTGGGCTTGAGCAGTACCTTTTCCTCCTTGCCGATGATGCTTTCCACGCCGCCCAGCAGGGAAAGCCCCTGGGCCACCGCCGCATCCACATTCTGCTGTTCGTAATTATCCAGAGGGATCAGAACCACTGTATGTTTCATTACTTTTCGTCCCTTTCCTTAACTGATAAACAAAAACCCAAGTGCCGTATGACACTTGGGCAATGGTGGCTCCGATCTGACTCGAACAGATGACACTCCGGGTATGAACCGAATGCTCTAGCCAACTGAGCTACGGAGCCAAATGGTTGCGGGGGAGGGACTTGAACCCTCGACCTCCGGGTTATGAGCCCGACGAGCTACCGAACTGCTCTACCCCGCGACGAATGCGCTGCGTTCGACGCACGATAAATAATACATCATCTTCTCGCATTTGTCAACCACTTTTTTAGAAATTTTCTGATTTTTTTATTTTCCCACGCAAAAACGGCTGAAAACGTCGTCCAGCAGCTTCTCATCCACCTGATCGCCGGTGATGCGCCCCAGAATGTGCAGCGCTTCGTTCAGCTCCACCGCCGCCACATCCACCGCTTCCCCATCCTTGCAGGCCTGGGCTGCCCGGCGCAGGGCCGCTGCCGCTTCCCGGGCCAGAGCCATATGGCGCTCCTGGGTTAATTCGCTTTCCCCGGCACCGGCGCCAAAGGCGACAATCTTTTCTTCCAGCTGATCCATGCCCTGCCCTTTCGCCGCAGACACGCACACCGCATTTTCAAAATCGGCAGGGTTCAGCGCCGCCGGCAGATCCCACTTATTGAGCACAATGATCCGGGGCATATCTTTCGTATCGGAAAGCAAGGCTTCATCCTGGGCCTGCAGGGGCCGGGATGCATCCAAGACCACCACCGCCACGTCAGCGGAAGCCACGGCTTTTTTCGCCTTTTCCACGCCGATGGTTTCGATGGTATCGGTGTTTTGCCTGAGGCCTGCCGTATCCACAAACCGCACTTTCAGGCCGGAAAGCAGCATATCGGAGCGGAGAATGTCCCTTGTTGTGCCGGGAATATCGGTAACAATGGCCACTTCCTCTCGGGAAAGGGCGTTGAGCAGGGAAGATTTTCCCACATTGGGACAGCCGCACAATACCACTTCCAGACCGCTTCTGGCAATGCGTGCACCGCGCTCGTCACAGGCGTTTTCCAGTTCGACGGCCAGGGAAAGGGCCCCTTCGGTCATTTCCCCGGCAGCTTCTTCAAAAGTAATCTCTTCCGGATAATCAATGGCCGCCGCCACGCCGGAAAGCAACTGCAACAGCTTTTCCTGGGCCGTCTGGATGAAGGAAGAAACGCCGCCGGACAGCTGGCGCACCGCCGCCCGGGCCGCCCGGCCGCCTTCGGCAGAAATGAGCGCCATCACGGCCTCCGCCCGGCTTAAGTCAATGCGGCCGTTCAAAAAAGCCCGCTTGGTAAATTCTCCGGCCGATGCCGGACGCACGCCCAATGCATACAGGGCTTTCAGCACACTGCCGGCCACAAAACTGCCGCCGTGCAGATGGATTTCCGCCACATCTTCCCGGGTATAGCTTCGGGGAGCGCGCATGAGCACCGCCATGCATTCATCCAGCACCTGACCACCCTGCACCAGATGCCCATAATACATCCGGTGGCTTTCAAAGGCAACAGCCGGCTGAAACAGCGTTTTCAGGCAGCTTTCCGCTTTATCGCCGCTGATGCGCACAATGGCAATGCCGCCTTCTCCCTGCGCCGTGGCCAAAGCGGCGATGGTGTCCTTCTGGTACAAAACGCACTCCCCCTGTATCCATCCATTCGTGCTATTATAGCATTTTTTAGCCGCCTGCACAAGGATGAAACAGGGATAACACTTCCTGTACCATCAGCGACACACAGATATCCATAGCCATCATTTTTCCGATGGAGCAGTAAACCGGCAGAAACCGTATATAAAAGCCAGAGGCATATGAGCCTCTGGCAGTTCCTGCGTTCAATCTGCATATAGATAGTTTATTCCGTATTGCCGGCACCATTCTTCTGCATAGGAACCAGCTTCTACCGTAATGATCATATCCTCCGGATGATAAGCAAATACATTTTCATCCATTTTGATCACGCCGGAGGGAATATAGACATTGGAAAGCTGCTGACAATTATAAAATGCATATTCCCCTATTTCGCGCAATCCTTCCGGCAAATAAACCTCTGTCAGGTTCCTGCATGAACCGAAAGTGTATGATTCAATTTTGGTGACATTTTCCGGAACAGTGATTTTTTGAAGTTTCGGACAATCAAAAAATGCACCTGAGCCAATATGCACCACACTATCCGGCAGGACAATATTTTCCAGAGAATAACAGCCAGAAAATGCATGCATGCCAATACGGATCATTCCCTCCTGAAGATATACATTCTTCAGCCCGGCACAATATTCAAAAGCATACTCCCCGATCATTGTCACACTATCCGGCAGAAAAATATCGGTGAGAGCATAACATTCAAAAAACGCACCGTTTCCGATAACAAGCGTCCCTTCAGGCACATGGTATTCCGCACTTGCAAGCTTACGAGGATAGAAAAGCAATTCGTTTTTTGCCTGATCAAACAATACTCCGTCAACAATCATCAAAAACGGATGTTCCGGTGCAATGCGGATATCGCCGAGCTTGTCGCAGCCAATAAACACATTCTCGCCAAATTCTATAACACTCGCCGGAACATTGACAGAACGCAGATTTCTGCACGAACGAAAAGCTTCATTGCCAATGCGCTCCACATTTTCGGGAATAACGATATTCTCAAGCACAGTGCATCCTGCAAATGCTTCGTCGCCAATTTCGGTCACGCTATCCGGAAGATCAATATTCTTCAGCAATTCACAATGATAAAACGCACCGTTTCCAATGCTGACCAACCCATCCGGAAGAATAATTTCTGTTGCGTTCGCACAATAATGGAACGCAAAATCGCCGATATGTGTCAGGCTACCGGGCAGGCGAATTTCTGTCAGGCTATAACACCAGGTGAATGCATACGCATCAATGAAAGTCACACTGTCCGGAAATGTGATGCTGCAAAGTGAACCGCATGTCTCAAATGCATTCTTTCCAATGTATGTAATCCCTTCCGGTAGCGTAATGGCAGTGATCGTATAATTCCGCGCAAATGCCCTGTCGCCAACGGATGATACCGGATGCCCATCCAGCATGCCCGGTACCGTCAGTTCCGTTTCACTGCCGGTATAATCAACAATTTCTGCCGTTCCGTCTTCCAACAGGACGTATTCATAATCACCGCTGGTATATATCACCATTTCTTCTGCCACTGCAGCAGAAACACAGATGGAAAGCAATAAGAAAATTAAAAAAACAAGCAAACCTCTTTTCATTTTTTCCATCTTCCTTTATGTGAATTCGTTGTCATTTATTATTTTACAAGTTATTCCAAACAAAAACAAGATGCTAAACGCATCTTGTTTGTAAAACTTTCCTTTTATTCCGCGTTTCCGGCGATAAACCGGGCCACATGCACGCCGCTGGCAGATGCATGGGAGAGGGAGTGGGTGATGCCGCTGCAATCGCCGATAACGAAGAGGCCTTCGTGGCAGGTCTGCAGGTTCTGATCCAGCTGCACTTCCATGTTGTAGAATTTCACTTCCACACCGTAGAGCAATGTATCCACATTGGCAGTGCCGGGGGCAATCTTATCCAGGGCATAGATCATTTCGATGATGCCGTCCAGAATCCGCTTGGGAATCACCAGGGACAGATCGCCGGGGGTGGCATTGAGGGTGGGGGTGGTGAAAGACTGCTGAATGCGGTCATGGGTGGAACGGCGGCCCTGAATGAGATCGCCGAAGCGCTGCACCATCACGCCGCCGCCCAGCATATTGCTAAGCCTTGCCACGCTTTCGCCGTAGCCGTTGGAATCCTTGAAGGGTTCGGAAAAATGCTTGGACACCAGCAGGGCGAAATTGGTATTTTCGGTCTGCTTGGCGGGGTCTTCATAGCTGTGGCCGTTGACGGTGACGATGCCGTTGGTATTTTCATTCACCACAGCCCCTTTGGGGTTCATGCAGAAGGTGCGCACCAGATCCCCATATTTTTCGGTGCGGTAGACGATCTTGCTTTCGTAGAGTTCATCCGTCAGATGGGAAAACACTTCCGCCGGCAGTTCCACCCGTACGCAGATATCCACACGGTTGGATTTGGTGTTAATCTGCAAATCGGAACAAACGGTTTCCATCCATTTGCTGCCGCTGCGGCCAGCGGAAATGATGCATTTCTCCGCTTCAAACACTTCATCCCCGGCGTGGACACGATAGCCGTTTTCGATCTTTTCCACCTTCGTGGCAGCACAGTGGAAACGGAAATCCACCTTGTCTTTCAGGTCGTTATACAGGTTTTCCAGCACCACATAATTGATATCCGTGCCCAGATGGCGGACGGATGCATCCAGCAGATGCAGGCCGTTCTGCAGGCATTTTTTCTTGATATCGCTGTTGGCGGTGGTATACAGTTTGGTCCCCTCGCCGCCGTAACGCAGGTTGATTTCGTCCACATAGCGCATCAGGTTCAGCGCTTCATTCTTGCCGATATATTCATACAGCGTACCGCCGAACTGATTGGTGATGTTATATTTGCCATCGGAAAAAGCGCCGGCACCGCCAAAACCGTTCATGATGGAACAGGGCTTACAGCCAATGCAGCTTTTGATTTTTTTGCCGTCAATGGGACACTTGCGCTTTTGCAGGGGATGACCGCTTTCCAATACCACAATGCGCAGGGAGGGATCCAGCTTCGTCAGTTCATAAGCGGAAAAAATACCGCCGGGGCCTGCGCCGATAATCAACACGTCGTATTTTTGCATGAAAACAAGCTCCTTCCGGAAAATCCTTATGCAAATGCGTTTGCCTTTGCATATCATTTTACCACAATTGCCGAAAAAATACAAGCCGACAAAAAAGCATTCCCTTTTCAGAGAATGCTGCAAAAAAATCAAAACTTGCCGCTGCGACCGCCAAAGCTGCCGCCGGAAGAAGAACGGAAGGTGCTGCTGCCCCCCCGGCCGCCACCGCCGCCATTATTGGTTTCAATCTTTCTGCGGGTGGTGGTGGTATACAGGTAAATATCCTGGCAGCGGGTCAGACGAAAGCTGCCGTTGACGACATAGGAAGATGCATTCTGCTTCCTGCGCACGGATTTCAGCTGGCCCTTGAAGGAAAAAGACACAATCAGCCCGATGCCGAGGCCTGCAAGCAGGATAAACGGTGCCGCATTCTGCAGGCGCTCCCCGGGCGTTTCCAGCTGCACAGGATTCCTGTAATCGTAAGCAGTGCCGGTTTGCCGGTAATTCTGCATGTATTTCTCCGCATCCGTCAGGTAACGTTCCATAGCGTCGTAATATTCGCCGTTCGAAAGCAGGGGCTGCATATGGGCATGCATCTGATCCAGCCCATAATCCGTAAACACATACACCGCCTTCCCGTGGGTCACGGTGGCATAGTCTCTGTCTCCCATGGAAATCAGAAACAGGATGCCATCCTTACCATAGCCCACACCGTAACCGGCCTTATCGAAATAATCTGCGGCGTATAATTCCGGCGAACGAAAGCCAATGCTGTTGACCGTGACAATGGCCACATCAATACCGTATTGCTGCACAATGCCATCAATCCGCTGCTGCAATCCCTGTTCTTCCACTGCGGTAAACAGATTGGCATTATCCGTCACCCGGCTGGTGTTTGCCATGGCCGGCACAGCAAACACGCACAGCAGGAGCACAAAAATGAATAATTTTTTCATCTTATATGACCCCCATACTGAACAGCACATAGGCCAGCACGCAGCCGCCCAGGCCAATCCCGGCGCTGAGCCCCAGCAGCCATTTCCAGAACTTGCCTTTATCCGTGGGCAGATCGCCGATAAATTGTCCGGTCTGGCCGTTCATGGCAAAGGTGAACATCTGATCTTTCCATTTGGTGTTCAGCAGCCACACCGGCATGAGCACCTGCTTTACCCGGGAATTCTGCAATTGAATCTGGGTATTGGCCGGTACTACGGTATGGTATCCCTGCACCGTGCTTTGCATAATGCTGCGCACACTCTGGCGGATACGCTCATTGGCCCGGGGCTGGCAGTTCTCTGCGCTCACGTCATGACGCTGCGCCTGGAAGCCGGACAAATACGCCACCTGGAAATCTTCGATCATGCGGTAATCGAAAGGCTCGATGGACTCCATCATGGTATCGTCCATATTTTTTGCGCCGTCCACCGGCACTTTTTCAAAGGCCATATGACCGCCCCGATGCAAAAGATAATGCCGGGTACGGGTTACCATATACTGGCCTTCCCGGGTTACGGTGGTACGGGTGGCATTGAACGTCATATCCGCTTCGGTTTCGCATTCAAACAGCCAAAAAGGCACATACACTCCCTGAATTTTTTCCAGCCGGGATTCGGTGAAAAAACCGGTGGGCAAAAGTTTCTTGCCGGTGCAATGCCTGCGAAAAGCTTCCTGCGCTTCTTCTCTGGTTTTTTTGAAGGGAAGCACGCCATCCGGCCGGTAGATACCGGTGAGCACCTGGGGCATCACGCTGGGATTGCCGCAATACACACATTCGGTGGCGGCAATTTCCGGATCCGCCAGGATTTCCGCACCGCAGGTTTCGCAGCGGTAAGCCTTCAGATGCCCCTGCACTTCCTCCGCCATGTTCCGTTCCGGGCTCATCGTCCAGGTCATCTGATCATCCGTGGTTTCTTCCACATGAATGGCCGATGCCTGCTCCACACCCTCCAGCGGAAAGGTATTGCCGCAGGATGCACACTCCAGTTCCTGGCTGTCGGCACCGAAATACAGCGCCGCACCGCAGCAGGGACAACGAAACGAGGTTGTTTCCATTGGGTTCTCCTTCCCGGGCAATTATTTCATCATCAGAATTTGCTGCACCAGCGTATCATGATCGGAAGAAGTGGCTACCATATCTTCCAGCATCCGACAGCATTCATCTACCGGCTTGCCGTTCAGAGACAGGCGCACAATATCCGCCGCCTTGATTTCATCCGGCGTGAGCAAAAGATCCAGCCGCTTGTTCTGGCAAGCAGCAACATCCACTGCCGGCTGCATCCGGCCCATACCGGGCAGCAGCTTCGCATGCATATTGCAGGTGTTTTCCATTTCGGCGGCCATCAGGTCATCCAGCGGATTTTTGCCGTTCACTTCCTGCAGGGCAATGATGGTCAGGCTGCCGCCTTCCCGCAGGTTCCGGGCAGCAGCAAAGAATTTCCGGGCCCGGGTGAGGCCGCCGGCCACCAGGCCGTTGGGAAGCAATCTTGCCGTCTGGGGGGCAGCGATATTGCAGGCTTTGCACAGCCGGGTAAGGCTGTTCACCAGCAAAATCACATCTTTTTTCTGTTCCGCCTGGCGCATGGCCATTTCCAGCACCATTTCGGCGGTCTTCACCGTCATTTCGGCGGAAAGTTCAAAAGTGGCGGCATAGGCTTCGCCCCGGAGGCGTTCTTTCATTTCGGTCACTTCTTCAGGCCGTTCGTCCACAAGCAAAGTCATCACCTTTGCCTTGGGAGCCGCAGCAGAAACCGCAACGGACAGTTTCACCAGCACATCGTTGATATTCACACCGTTCTGTACGGAAACAAGCGCGCGCTGGCCAAGAGCCACCGGGCACATCAGATCCATCGTACGCAGAAATACATCTTCCTTGTAACGGGCGGACAAATTCAGCTTCCGCTTGGGGTAAATGGCCGTCAGTTCATCAAACAGAGGCCGGGCCGTTTTTTCTTCCGGTTCCTGGCCGTTCACTTCGGTGATGTAAAGCAGAGCATTGTTTTTATCCATATCCCGCTGGGGATGGGTCTTGCCCGCCAGATGATCACCGGTGCGCAGGCCGTAACGCTTCACCTGCACATTGCCCACATACACATCATTTTTCCCAGCCAGCAGGCTACCGGTGCGCAGGAAGCCAAAGCCATCCGGCAGCACTTCCAAAATACCTTCGCAATCGCCGCATTCGCCGGTCATAAGGATTTCATTGGGGCTCATTTCCCGCTGGGACGCCGGCTGCTGGGGCTGCTGGGGGGCAGCATAATCCGCCCGGTAGGTACCAAAATCGCTGCGGGGTTGCTGGGGCTGGGTATAGTCCGGCCGGGTGTAAGCCGGCGTATCCTTTTCCGGGCCAAAGCGCTGATAGGAAGGCCGGGCCGGCTGCTGGGGCGCATTGGGGGTGCGCACAGGAGCACCGACGGCGACGGTGCTGCGCGGATCCTGGGACACGGTGGACCGGGGCTGATTCCAGGTGTTATTGGGGGCCAGACGCTGATAATTGTTATTGTAAGCCCGGGGATTATGCCAGGCACGGGAGCCTTCCATGGTGAATGCCGGCGCCTTGGCGGAAATGCTGCTCAGGGAAGAAGCACCCCCGTTGGCCGGGGCAGGCCGAGGCGTGACCGGCCGCACAGGGCGGGGGGTATAGCCGGAAGAAGGAATGTCGTTTTCTTCAAATTCATCATCCGTAATGATGGAAGCATGACGAACAGGCTGTGCAGCTTCCTGCACGTCCTCCGCTGCGGGCTTCGCCAGCGCAGCCACGGCATTGAGCTTATCCACAATGCCCTGCTTGCTGATACCGGCGCCCAGTTTCACATTCATATCCTTGGCCACTTTACGCAATTCCAGCACTGTCATTTTGTCAAATTCACTCATGGAAAAACCTCCGTATAGAAATAACTGTAAGAACGCAGCAATGAAAAAAACAAGCGGGTTCCGCTCATCCATTTTGCAAAATGATCACTGCATCATTTGCATCACCGGGTTATACTTGTCAAATGCGATTTCCCCTTTTCATCAGATGAAACGAAATGGGCAAGCAATCAGACGCAGAACCGCTATCTGTTTTCAATTATAACAGAAAAATCCGGGCAAAGCAACGGTTTTTCACCGGAAAACAATGTAAAATCCGCCCGAATGACCGCTTTATTGTTTTGTTTGTATACAAATCCCGTTTTCGTACAATCCCTTTGTCCAAATTTGCAAAGGAATGCCTTGACAAAATTCCCGGAAACAGGGATAATAAAAAGGATAAACCAAAGGAAAGCGAGTGTGTAATCAGATGGCCCCTTTGACCATGGATAAACTGAAGGCCCTGTGCCAGAACCGCGGCTTCATTTTTGCCGGCAGCGAAATTTACGGTGGCCTGGCCAACACCTGGGATTTTGGTCCTCTGGGTGTGGAATTCAAAAACAACATCAAAAAAGCCTGGTGGCAGAAGTTCGTCCAGGAAAGCAAATATAATATCGGCCTGGACTGCGGCATCCTGATGAACCGGGAAGTGTGGGTAGCTTCCGGCCATGTGGGCGGCTTCAATGATCCGCTGATGGACTGCAAAGCCTGCAAAGCCCGCTTCCGTGCCGATAAACTCATCGAGGATTACACCAAGGGCGCCGAAACCGGCGACGGCTGGAAGAATGAAGAACTGGAAGCCTACATCAACGAGCATGACATCGTCTGCCCCGTTTGCGGCAAGAAGGATTTCACCGGCATCCGTCAGTTCAACCTCATGTTCAAAACCCATCTGGGTGTAAACGAAGCCTCTGCCTCCGAAGTGCTGCTGCGCCCCGAAACGGCCCAGGGCATTTTCGTCAACTTCCTCAACGCCATGCGCACTTCCCGCAAGAAGCTGCCTGCCGGCATCTGCCAGATCGGTAAGTCCTTCCGCAACGAAATCACCCCCGGCAACTTCATCTTCCGCGTGCTGGAATTCGAACAGATGGAACTGGAATTCTTCTGCAAGCCCGGCGAAGACCTGGATTGGTTCAATTACTGGCGCTCCTTCTGCAAGGAATGGCTGCTGAAGCTGGGTATCAAGGAAGATTGCCTGCGCCTTAGGGACCATGAGCCCGAAAAGCTGGCCTTCTATTCCAAGGCCACCACGGACTTTGAATACCTCTTCCCCTTCGGCTGGGGCGAACTGTGGGGCATTGCCGATCGTACCGATTACGACCTCAAGCAGCACATGAACCACTCCGGCAAGTCCATGGAATACATGGATCCCACCACCGGTGAAAAGTTTGTGCCCTACTGTGTGGAACCCTCCGTGGGCGTGGAACGGCTGGTTCTGGCCTTCCTGTGCAACGCTTACGAAGAACAGATGCTGGACGAAGAAAAGAACGACGTGCGCACCGTGCTGCACCTGCATCCTGCCCTGGCGCCCTTCAAGGCGGCCGTTCTGCCCCTGCAGAAGAATAAGCTGGGCGGCCTGGCCAGCGAAATCCATGCGGAACTTGCCAAGTACTTCCCCGTGGATTATGACGAAACCGGCTCCATCGGCAAGCGCTACCGCCGCCAGGACGAAGTGGGCACCCCCGTGTGCATCACCGTGGACTTCGAAACCGAAGAAACCGGCACCGTCACCGTCCGCGACCGAGATACCATGGAACAAAAGCGCATCGCCATCACCGAACTGCGCTCTTACCTGGAAGAAATGCAGCGGTTCTGATAACAACTTTCAAGCAGCCTTCGGGCTGCTTTTTTGTTGCTGAAATCAGGGAAACATATGTGGGGTTTCACCCCACACCCCACAAGGGGCATCGCCCCTTGACCCTTTCTGCGGATGTAGGCGACAGATTCTGCAAGCAATGTGCCGCTGAAGCGAAAACATACAGAAGCGTGTTTGACAAGGAACGACCAGAATACTACAAAATGGTTGCAGCACGGCCACCCCCACGGGCTGGCGGTGTTCCACCGCCGACCGGATGCTGTGCATCCGGGGAAAACGAAAAAAGACGGCGAGAAAATACATTTTCTCGGCCGTCCTTTTTTACGTTTTCATTGCGCCCGTGGGGCTTGTTATGTTCGTTTCTTTCGTTGACGTCCGTTGGCAAACAGATTTCTTGGTTGGTTCCGTTTTCTGCCGCCATTTCCCCTTCCGGGCGGAAAATGCTTGTTCATCCATACAACCACTTCGCCTATTGGGTGCAGGGAGGAACTCCCTGCCGCAAGGTACAGGGGCTGCGTAAGCCCCTGGCTCCGTTCATTCCCCGTACTTCAAGCAGAACAAGCCCAGAGAATATCCAAAAAAGAAACACACAAGGGCGTTTATTTATGCTATGCTGAGAGTATCACCCAACGGGAGGTTTTATGAACCATGCGTATTTATTCTTCTGCGGAACAATTGATCGGCCATACGCCACTGGTGCGATTGCAGCGGCTGGAAAAGCTTTATAATTTGGAATGCGAACTGGTAGCCAAGGTGGAAAGCATGAACCCCGGCGGATCGGTAAAAGACCGGGTGGGGCTGAATATGGTGAACGATATGGAGAAGTGGGGGTTGCTTTCCCCCGGCGGCACCATCATTGAGCCCACGTCCGGCAATACCGGCATCGGCCTTGCGCTGGTGTGCGCCCTGCGGGGGTATCGGCTGATCATCGTGATGCCGGATTCCATGAGCCCGGAGCGGCGCAAAGTAATGCAGGCGTTGGGGGCGGACGTGATCCTCTCCCCCGGCAAGGAGGGCATGGCTGGCTGCATTGCTATTGCGGAAAAGCTGCAAAAAGAAACTCCCGGCAGCGTTATCGCCGGGCAGTTTGATAACCCGGCCAACCCGGAAGCACACTTCCTCTCCACAGGCCCTGAAATCTGGCAGGACACGGACGGGCAGGTGGATGTGTTTGTGGCCGGGGTCGGAACCGGCGGCACCCTCACCGGCACCGGCAAATACCTGAAAGAGAAAAAACCCAGCCTGCACATCATTGCCGTGGAGCCGGCATCTTCGCCCCTGCTTTCCGGCGGCAAAGCAGGCCCCCACGGCCTGCAAGGCATCGGCGCCAATTTCGTCCCTTCCATTCTGGATACCACCCTGTACAATGAAGTGATGCCTGTGACGGAAGAAGATGCTTATGCAGCCGCCCGGATGCTGGGCAAAACGGAAGGGCTTTTGTGCGGCATCTCCGCCGGGGCTGCCCTCCACGCTGCACTTCAGGCCGCTAAACGCCCGGAAAATAAGGGCAAGCGTATGGTGGTGCTGCTGCCGGATACCGGCGACCGGTACCTGTCCACCGATCTGTACGAATAAGCAAAGGAAGATGCGCCCATGCAATGGTATATCGACCGACTGGACGAATTAAAGAAAGCAAAACCTCTATATTCCGTCTGCGGCGATGACTGCGCCGTGTGCCCCCGTTATCTGGCCCAAACCGATGACGAATTGCACCAGACGGCTGTCTTCTGGCATCAGGTGGGCTGGCGGGACCGGGTGGTGAGCAACGAGGAAATCCGCTGCAGGGGCTGCGGCTCCCGAAAAAGCTGTGCTTTTATGCTGCTGCCCTGCCTGCAGGAAAAAGGCCTTGACCAGTGTGCCGATTGCAGCGAACATCCCTGCGGCAAGATCCGCCGGATGCTGACTCAGTCCGCCGAAAAGGAATCACAGTGCCGGAAAGCGTGCGGTGATGATCACATGTTTGCCCTGCTGAAACGTGCATTCTACGAAAAAGAGCGCAATCTGCAGCTGAAAATATAGGGAACCATTTGTGGGGCTTTGCCCCACCCCCTACCAGGAGCATTGCTCCTGGACCCTTCCTGCGGAAGTAGTTAGCGGCACTCACAAGCCCTGTGCCGCCGAAACTGAAACCTTCCAAGAAATCGGAAGAGAACTGCAACCCTCCAACGGATAAGCACACCTTTATCTCTTCCAAATTCATGTTCTAACAAAATTCTGCATTCTGAATTCTTCATTCTGAATTTAAGTCATCCTCCACGGGCCGGCGGCGGAACGCCGCCTGCCGGATGCTGAGCATCCGGGGAAAACAGAGAAACGGCGAAGGAGAAACTTGTTTTCTATATCGCCGTTGTGTTGTTTT
>JAFSGG010000059.1 GCA_017434775.1 Clostridia bacterium | reverse complement strand
GCTCCACCCCGGCCTCTTTGGCCATTTGCAGTTCTTCATCGGAAGGCTCCGTCACCAGAATCACATTCACCGGTTTTTCCGGGTCCATCATGGCGTTCTGGGAAATGAGCATGGCGGTGGGGTTGGGTTTGCCTAAAATCAGCCGTTCATAGGCGTAGGGGGTGGTGGAAAAATTCACAAAGCCGTTCAAATCCTCTTCCGGCAGGTTCAAAAGCTGCCTTGCCAGTTCCATGCCCATGGGCACGGATACGGTGCTGCCGTCAATGGAGGGGTAATTGCCAAAGCCCCGGACGGAAAAGCTGCCGTCCCCGTAAGGGGCGGTTTCCCCCAGATGATACGGGCTTTCTGCCACGAATTTTTGCCAGCCTTCCGGTTTATCCAAGGGCTGGTTGATCTGCACATGGCTGCCTTCGGCAAAGGCCATCAGGGGTACAAGGCAAAGCGCCATCAGCAAACAAAGCATTTTTTTCATGTTCTCAATCCTCCTGGGGTACAATGCGTACATATTCTTTCATCATAAAGCCGTGGGTGAGGCCGTTGACCATCACTTCGTAAAAATCCCCTTCTTCGCCGATGATTTCCAGCTGAGTGCCGGTGAAGTACCGGCCAAGGGATACGCTTTCTTTGCTGGCTTCGCTGCGCAGATGCACCCGGTTCTGGGGTTCATCGGATACTACCAGTCCCAGGGTTTTGGTATCCCCGGTCTTCTCCCGGGTGATGGCAGCATCGGACAGGAAATACTCGCAATCGGCAACCTCCCATCCATCCCAATGGACGGACATGGATACGGTGCCCGGCAGCGATTGGCTGTAGTAATATGTATTCTGATTGGTGCTGACCATATCCCAGGTGATGGGCTGGCCGTCGTTATAAGCGGCTTCTTCCGCAAATGGTCCCTGTTCCACGGAGCGGAGAAATTCACCATAGGTTTTGTTTGTGGTATGGCTGTTGTTGTTTTCATCCCATTCCGTCATTGTGACCGGCACATCCTCGTTTTTCGGCCATATGGAGGCAAAGGCAAACAGGGTTTCTGCCGGGGCGATGACCACATCGCTTTTTTTGATGTAAGCTTTTTGGGAATAGGGATAGGGGTCGGAGAGATTATCCACCACATAATAATCCGGATGATATTCATAGGTGGAGCCGATGGCTCCGCCGCAGTTCAGCTGCATGAGCACTTCGGAAGAACTGTCCGCCTCGGCGTACAGATTCACTTTTTCGTTTACGCTTTTCGGGGAGGCGATCAGCCATACCAGTTTATCGCTTTCGGGATAGTGGGCTTCTGCCGGGGGGACCCCTTCATCGCCGTACCACAGGCTGTTTTCCAGCTTGGGGCAGTTATCAAACACCTTGGCAAAGGGAACGGGCTCATCATCATAACGAACGGAAGTATTTACCCCAGCCCGCACCTTTTCTTCCAGCGCCGGGCTCATGCTTACCTTTTCCAGATTTACGCAATCGGAAAAGGCATAGGGGCCGATTTTGGAAACGGACAAGGGAATGTTGATGGAAATCAAGCCACCGCAGTGGTAAAAGCTGCTCCAGCCGATTTCTTTCAGCGTCAGGGGCAGGGAAACGGATTGCAGATAATCGTTTTCCGCAAAGGCGGATTTTTCGATCTTTTCCACCCCGAAAGGCACGTCAAAATGGCTGGCTTTCCGGGCGTTTGGGTAGACGAGGAGGGTCTTGCCATCCCTGGAATACAAAACGCCGTCCACTGTTTGGAACAGGGGATGATCGTCCGGTACCTGATAGGCTTCCACGAAGGTATAGTCCAATACCGGTATATCCGATACCCCGGCAGGAATATGCAGCGTGCCGAAGGTGCAGGCGTAGAGGTAGGGCAGATCTTCCGTTTCCGGCAGGGTGTATTCCCTTTGGTGGACGAAGGAAATATCCAGCCATTCCCGGTCAAAAATGCTTTCGGACAGCCCCAAAACGGGCAGGGTGAAGCACAGACACATTAGCAATACCAGCCATTTTTTCATTGGTTTCTCCCCTTTCATATAGTAGACGATGAAGGAAAGGTTTTTGTTACATCTGTTTTCGGAATTGGTGGTACTTTTTGTGCAGGAAATGGAAAAAAGCCCCCTTCTTTTCGTGCGGGGGAAAAGGGAGAAAGGGCTTATTCATGGGGAAAAGCAATCAATGCGGCCAGCGCAAGGAAGTTTTCCCTGTCCATGTTTTGGGCATGGAGGGAATAGGCGGCTTCCTCCGTGCTGAAATAAAAGCAGTATTCGTTTTCCCCTTCCGCCAGCGCTGCCGGCAGCCCGGCCACGGAATAATCCGTTTCCATGGAAAGGGAAAGCTCCGGGTGCAAAAGAAGGGGCGAAGCAAAGGCAGGCTGCACTGCGGAAAGGGTGAACCCTTCATATTGCTGTACGGCTTTGCGAACGGATTTGCCGTTGTAAGGGACATTCAGCGCCTGGCCCTGCATGGGATAGCCGGGCAACTTTGGCAGAGGTGCGCCGAAATTTTCTTCCAGAGCGGCGAAATCGGTTGTCTGTCCGGGCTGCAAAAGGGCGGTACCCTCTGCCGGGGGATGGGTGAGCCCATCCTCAAACTGCCCGGACAGCATCAAAAGGGCGATGTAGCACACACCGGCGGAAGCCAGCAGACCAAGGAAATAGAACAGGTTCCGGATCAGCCGGCCTATCTTTTTTTGCTTTGCCATGGATTTCTCCTTATCGGTCGAAAATATCCCCCTCCAGGGCGCTGCGGGCAGCCAGAATGTACTTGGCGGTATCCAGCGGGTTCACGCCGTGGCGGGGCAGGGTATCGGTCACGTCGTCGGGGGCGTACTGGTAGGAATGGAGCTGGGTGGTCATGCCGCCCCGGCCGCCGGTGAGCTGCAAAAGGGTATCGGCATAGGGCAGGGCGTGGATGGCCGGGATCAGCGCTTCAATGCGCAGGGACATGCCCATCAACTGGGAGGCGATCACCTGTCCCCGCATTTTGGTCACGTCGCTCATCACCCGGCCGCCGAAGGTTTCCGGCACCAGAATAAATGTTTTCAGCACCGGTTCCATGAGCCTGGTGCCGCCCCGGCGCAGGCCGTCCATCACCGCCATGGGAGTGGCCACCACAAAATCCAGCGGATGGGTGTGCACTTCGTGGTGATTGCCGCCGGTGAGGGTGATGCGGATATCCGTCACCTGAAAGCCCCGCATGCCCTGCTTCAAGGCCAGGGGCAGGGCGTTTTCCACCTGATGCTGATACCGCAGCGCAATATCCCGGGGGGATACTTTGCTTTCAAACTGCACGCCGCTGCCGGGGGGCAAGGGTTCCATGTACAGGTTCATGATGGCCCAGCAGGGCTTGGGCATGGTGTAAGCCACAAAACCTTCTGCAGGCTGTGCCAGCGTTTCCCGGTACAAAAGCTGGGGCCGGGAAAAGGTGCAGGGCAGGGAAAACCTTGTGCGCATGGTTTCTTCCAGAATTTCCAGCTGCATATGGCCCATGGCCTGCAGGGTGGTTTCCTGGGTTTCTCTGTAATAACGAACCTGCAAAAGGGGATCTTCCCCGGCAAGGATCTGCAGGGCTTTGCGCATTTCATGGGCTTTGAGGGGGTCAACAGGCTCTGCTTTGACGGCGATCAGGGGTTCTTTCAGGGAACCGAGATGGATGCTCCGGGGCAGAAGGGCAGCATTTCCGATGACGGTGCCCACCGGCAAATCGGACAGGCCGTAGAGGGTGCCGATCTGCCCGGCGGTGAGCTTGCCGGCGTCCTTGCCCCGGCCGTCCGGGGAAGGCAGGCGGGTCTGGGTGATTTTCCGCTGTTCGTCTTTATAGGGGATGGCGTCCCGGTTTTGCAATGTGCCGGAAAACAGGCGCACCTGCACGCCTCTTCCAAGCAGGGGATCCTGATTGGCGGCAAAGACGATGGCGCACAAATCTCCGTCCGGTTTTCCCTTCGGCTCCGGAAGGAATGTGCAGATGGCATCCAGCAATGCCGGGATGCCCACATCTTTCAGGGCGGAGCCCTGCAGCGCCGGGAAGATGCGCATGTCCTCCATGGCTTTTTTCACAAGGGGAAAGAGGATTTCGTCCGGATACACGTCTCCCGATAAATAGTGTTCCATCACCTGGTCGTCGTATTCGGCCAATATTTCCATCAATTCTTCCCGGTTTTCCAGCATGCAGCCCCCGGGGGAGAGAAGCTGGCGGAAGGAAGAAAGGGCAGATTGCACATCGGCCCCTTCCCGGTCGGTTTTATTGAAGAACAAAAGGGTGGGAATATGGTGTTCCCGAAGGGCCCGGAACAGCACTTCCGTTTGAGGCTGCACCCCTTCGGCGGTACTGATGATAAGGATGGCTCCATCGGTTGCCCAGAGGGAACGTTCCACTTCGGCGGAAAAATCGCTGTGGCCGGGGGTATCGATCAGGTTGATCTCTTCCCCTTTCCACTGGAACAGGGCGCCGGATGCCTGCACGGAAATGCCCCGGCGCTTTTCCACCGCCAGCCGGTCGGTATGGGCAGTGCCGTCGTCCACCTTGCCGGTTTGGCGGATGGCCCCGGCATGGGCAAGCAGCTGTTCGGACACGGTGGTTTTCCCGGCGTCCACATGGGCGAAAATGGCAATATTGCGCATAAGCCCTCTCCTTTTGTTTTTAGCAGTTTCTTCTGGATGAGTATACCATAATTTTCTTGTGAAGTACAGGAAAAAAGCTTAAATTGTTACAAATTCTTTGCAAATT
The DNA here is from genome assembly GCA_017434775.1 of Clostridia bacterium. GTDB lineage: Bacteria > Bacillota > Clostridia > Christensenellales > Aristaeellaceae > RUG563. Next base: position 5,353 of record JAFSGG010000059.1, on the reverse strand, counting down.
TATGTGGAAAGAATGATGGAAGTGTGGTATACTGAATTTGAACCCGAAGCAAAGGGACAGCCTGACAAAAACGGAGGGCGGAAAAATGATGTATGACAGTATTCTGATCGGCGCCGGCCCGGCGGCCTGTGCTGCGGCACTGACATTGCGGATGCGGGGCAAAAGCGTATTGATGCTCTATGCCGGCGGCGGCGCCCTGGAAAAAGCGCACCGGGTGGATAATTATCCCGGCATGCCCAAAATGAGCGGCCCGGAGATGCTGAAAATCCTGCATGCTCAGGTGAAAGAAGCCGGGGCGGAGATGAAAAAAACGGTGGTGCAGTTGGTGCAGCCGGGAAAGAAAAAAATCACCGTGCTGGCCGGCAATGAAATTTTCACCGGCAAAACGCTGCTGGTTTCTACCGGCGTGCCCCGGAAAATCGGCCTGCCCGGGGAAGCGGATTTGCTTGGCCAGGGGGTCAGCTACTGCGCCACTTGTGATGGTATGTTTTATAAAGGGAAACAGGTGGCCGTCATCGGCAGTTTTCACGAAGCGGTGGAGGATGCCAATTTCCTGGCCGGGATTGCGGAAAGGGTGGATTATTTTCCCGAGCAGCGGCACGAAACGGGTGCTCTGCTGGAAAAGGTCCGGATGAAAGAGCAAAAGGTGCTGGCGTTGGAAAGGGAAGAAAACAAGATCCTCATCCGCACCGGAGAAGAAAATTTTGCCTATGACGGGGTGTTTGTCCTTCGGCCGGCGGTGGCGCTGGGTCAATTGATTCCCAAAATGGAAACGGAAAACGGAAGGATTATCACCGACGCGGACGGCAGAACCAATCTGCCCCGCATTTATGCCGCCGGGGATGCAGCCGGCGCACCTTATCAGATGGCCAAGGCTGCCGGGGAAGGAAACCGGGCGGCGCTGGCCATGGCCAAAGAAATGGATGCAATGGAACAGGGAGGTACGGAATGATGAAAAAATGGATTGCTCTGCTTGTAAGCCTGATGATGCTCTTTACCATGAGCCATGCCCTGGCAGCCCCCACCCGGGATATGCTGAATATGGATATTGATATCGGCGAAGGGCTGCAAAAGGCCATCAACGGCACGGTGGGCGAAATGCTGGGGCAGGAAGTGAATGTGTACATCTATTCTTCTTCCTTTGACGGGGAAACCGCCGTGGTTTTCGGCGATGTGTACACCAAAGCCGAGCCGGAAGAACTGGGCGCATATCTGCACAATTGCCGGCTCACCCTTCAGTACGAAACGGAACTGGCGGAAGGCTTTTCCGTGCTCAGCTGCGATGAACTTTCCCTGGAATACCGCTGCGGCGACGTGATGCAGTGGGAAGAGGTGGATAATGCCGAATACGGCTATTCCTTCAACCTGCCCACCGGGTTCACCCTGTCCGAAGACGTGGCTGAATGCATGGTATGGCAGATTGCCGAAGGGGAAACCATTACCGTCACTTCTTATGAAAACCCGGGCTATCAGAAAGTCATGGAAAATTACCTGAATGCCCCTTCCGGGGAAGTGCTGATGGAAAACGAACTGTTCGGCTATTTCTACACCAACGGCGATACCTTCTTTGAACTGCATCTGGCAGTGGATGGCACCGAATATGCCTATACCGTGCGGCTGGATTTCCCGGCGGAACGGCAGGCGGAATACCTGCTCTACGGCGAAATGATCCGCAATTCCTTCCTGGTATGGGGTGGGGCAGTTGGCTGATAAAAAAATGCGGTTTATACACCTGGCAGCGGCAGTGATCCTGGCCGCTGCTTTGTGCATTCTTTTCTGGCCGGAAAGCCGGCCGGCGGATATTGAAGCGGAAGATGGCCCGGCTTATGAAATCAACCGGAATCAGCCTGCCGGTACGGTGGAAAGAATGGCCGGGGAACAGTATTTTCCGGACAAGGAAAACTGGGTGTACCATTTCACCTATGCTTATCCTTATGTGCTGGGGGATGATATCGGCAACGCCATGATCCGGGACACCTATCAGATGGCACTGGATGAATGGCTGGGGCTCACCCTGCCCATGTTTGCCAACTCCCCTCAGGAATATTATGACGGGAAGAACGAAGTGGTGCACGATTTCAAAGTGATGTGCAATAACGAAGACTACCTGTCCATCCTGCAAAGCCGCAGCCAGACCCGGGGCGAACAGGGCACGAAAATGACTCTGGAAGCCCTGACCTTTGCAAGGCGCGGTGAATATGTGGGCGAAAGCCTGACCCTTCGCGGCGTGGTGATGGTGGGGGATTCTTCGGAGCAGATTGCCGATGCGGTGTGGCCCCATCTTTACCGGGAATTTGCGGAACTGCAAAAAAAGGGCATCGCCCGGCAGGATATGACAGAAAAGGATTTTTATAATACCTATCTGCCGGAATACAATTTCTATCGGGATGAAAATGGTAACGCCGTCTTTTTCTTCCAGCCGGATATGCTGGAAACCCCCTCGTTTGACGTGCCGGTGTTTGCTTATTCCCCGGCCCAATTGGAAGCCTTACTGAACGAATAAAGGAGAATGCCCTATGGCTACCGGTATCTGGGTGCGCCTGATGCGCAAAAACCGGATCAATAAGGATTTAACCGCCCCCTGCACGCTGGACGACTGGCAGGAAGCCCTGGAAGGGGCTTGTCAGAAGCTGGATGTGCCCCGGCCCATGATCCTTCCCCGGCACGAAAGGGATTGGGAGCAGTTTTCCCAGGCCCGCTTTCTGCCGGATCATTTTGTGGAAAGCGTTTCTTTTGACCGGATGGAGGTGGAATTCATCGATCCGGATAAGAAGAAGAAAGAAAATCCCCTGTATTTCTGAAAGGACAGGCTATGAAAAAATTCTGGACAGCCCTTGCGGTGATGCTTTTGTTTGCGCTGCCGGCCTCTGCGGAAATCATCATTTCCGAAGTGATGGCATCCAACGGCACCTACCAAAACGGCGAAGCTTACGACTGGATCGAACTGCATAATACCGGCAGCAAAAAGGTAAACCTTGCCGGCTGCTATTTATCCGACAGTAAAAAGAATTTGCTGAAGTGGCAGTTTCCGGAAGGGGCATCCATCAAGGCCGGCGGCTATGTGCTGGTGTACTGCACCGGGGAAGAGATGAACCCCGGCAAGAACGGCACTTACTATGCCAATTTCAAAATTTCCGCATCCGGAGATGAAGTATACCTGACGGCGGATGATGGGGAAACCGAAATGGCGTATCTGGATTTGCCGGACCAGTATGGCAATGTATCCTGGGGCAAGGCGGAAAGCAGCGACGCCTGGGGCTATTTTGCCAATGCCACGCCCGGCAAAAAGAACGAAAAAACAGTGTATGCCGGCCGGGCGGCGCAGCCGGAGATCCTGACCCCCGGCGGTTTTTACGAAAGCGCTGTCACCGTGCAGGTAAAGGGAGCGGAGGGCGTTACCTTGCGCTATACGCTGGACGGCGATACCCCCACGGAAAAGAGCAAAGTGTTCCCGGAAAAGGGCGTTTCTTTCGAAAAAACCGGTGTTTTGCGGGTGGCGGCCTTTGCGGAGAACTGTGTACCTTCCCAGCCCGTCAGCGCCACCTATTTTATCGGGGAAGAACAGCCGGTGGCGGTGGTTTCCCTGGTGACGGATGAAAAATACCTCTTTGATAAAAAGACCGGGGCGCTGGTGAAGGGCAGCAGTTCTTCTTCCCCCAATTATGAAAAGGAATGGGAATACCCTACCAATATCGAATTTTATACAGCGGACGGCGTGTGTGAAATCAACCAGATGGGCACCTTCACCGCCGCCGGTCATTCCGCCCGGCAGAATGCGCAAAAATCCATTGCCATCTATGCCCGGAAAGCTTATGGGGAAGAACGGTTCTATTTCAATCCTTTCCCCAACCGGGACTATGATAGCTATAAATCCCTGCTGCTGCGGGGCGCCAATTCAGACGCTTTTTCCACAAGGCTTCGGGACGTGGTGATTTCCTCCCTGGCGGAGCCTTTGGATATCATCTATCAGGACGCTTTAGCCATTGAAGTGTATATCAACGGCGAATACTGGGGGCACTATAACCTGCGGGAAAAGATCAACAAGCATTTCATCGCCCAGTGGGAAGGGGTTAGCGACGAAACCGATATTGACAATATTGATATTCTTGCCCGTACCGGCCGGGATGAATTTTTGCAGAACGGCGATAACACGGACTGGCTGGAGCTGTGCGATTTCTGCAAGAAAAACGACCTGAATGTGCCGGAAAATCTGGCTTGGGTGGAGGAGCGGCTGGATATTGACAGCCTCTTTACCCACGCTGCTTTTGAAATCATCATCGGCAATGACGATTTCACCAATGTGCGGGTGTACAGAGTACCCGGCGGAAAATGGAAATACCTGCTGTTTGACGTGGAAGCCGGGTTCCTTTCCATGGATAAGGCGCCCATGAATTATTACCTGAAAAAGAAGGGGGATAAAATTCAGGGCTTCCGCCATGAACCGTTGGCAGCCCTGCTGGAAGTGCCGGAAATGAAGGCGAAGTTCCTCACAAGGTTTGCGGAAATACTGGAAGTATCCTTCCGCTGGCCTTCTGTGGAACAGGCCTTTGCCCCCTGGGAAGAAACCCTGGAAACCCTTTTGCCCCGGCATTTGAAGCGCTGGCCTCACTTCACTCTGAAGGAATGGCGGCAGAATGTGGATGCCGTGAAATACTATGGCCGGGTGCGCCCCACCAAGATCGTTTCCATGCTGCAAAAGCACATGAAGCTGACGGATGCGGAAGTGGAACTGTATTTCGGCGATGTGCAGAAATTGCTGGAGGAAGAGAATATTTTCAAATAATTCAGAATGAAGAATGAAGAATGAAGAATTTTGGTTTGTTTATCAAAATTCTGATAGAATCACAAAGTGCAGCCATGGCTGTGCACAGGAGGGCTTGCCCCTCCTTTTTTCCTGTGGAAATGGTTACATGGCGCAGGTCTTTGCTTTTTTATAAGAACATAAGCGAAAGATTTATCCCTTTTCCCGGCTTTTTGTCCGGCAGTTTGCTTGACAGAAACGGGGAAAGGGTCGTATAATACTGAGTTGGAGAAGAAGGGGGAATTCTGTTGATTTCCCGCTCTCATATAAGCTTAAAGGAGGCAATCTCATGGCAACCAAATGGACCATCGACGGTAACGGTGCAGTTAGCCACGTGGCGTATATGTTCAGCGACGTAGCCGCTATCTACCCCATCACCCCGTCCTCCACCATGGCCGAGTATGTAGACGAATGGGCCGCTCAGGGCCGCAAGAACCTGTTTGGCCAGACGGTACACGTAGCCGAAATGCAGTCTGAAGCCGGCGCCGCCGGTGCTGTGCACGGCTCTCTGGTGGCCGGTGCTCTCACCACCACCTTCACCGCTTCCCAGGG
>JAFSGG010000058.1 GCA_017434775.1 Clostridia bacterium | reverse complement strand
CCAGTTCCACGCAGGCTTCTTTCAGGGAGATGTTTTCCTTATAAGCCTTCTTGGCGGTCTTGGCGGCGTTATCGTAACCGATATAGGGGTTCAGCGCCGTGACCAGCATGAGGGAATTGTACAGGTTATGGTGCATTTTTCCTTGTTGGCGGTGATGCCGGCGGCGCAGTTTTTGTCGAAAGAGCGCAGAGAATCGGCCAGCAGCCGCACGGACTGAAGGAAATTATAGATCAATACCGGCATGAACACATTCAGTTCAAAATTGCCCTGAGAAGCGGCCAGCCCCACGGCGGTATCATTGGCCATTACCTGTACGGCCACCATGGTGACGGATTCGCACTGGGTGGGGTTCACCTTGCCGGGCATGATGGAGGAGCCGGGTTCATTTTCGGGAATGAAGATTTCGCCCAGGCCATCCCGGGGGCCGCTGGCCAGCCAGCGCACGTCGTTGGCAATTTTCATCATATTGGCCGCCAGGCCCTTCAGCGCGCCGTGGGCAAAGACCAGCTCATCCTTGGCGGTGAGGGAATGGAACTTATTGGCGGCGGTGACAAATTGCTTGCCGGTGATGCGGCTTACCTCTTCCGCCACTTTCTCGGCAAAGCCTTCGGGGCAATTGAGGCCGGTGCCCACGGCGGTGCCGCCAAGGGCCAGTTCCTTCAGGCCCGGCAGCGCCAGGGAAAGCTGTTCCTTCGCCTTTTCCAGCATATTGCGCCAGCCGGAAATTTCCTGGGAGAAAGCAATGGGCGTGGCATCCTGCAGATGGGTGCGGCCGGTTTTCACGATGCCTTCGTTTTCCGCTTCCAGCCGCAGGAAGGTGGCATGCAGCTGATCAATGGCCGGGAACAGGTTATCTTCAATGGCCTGCACCGCAGCAATGTGCATGGCGGTGGGGAAGGTATCGTTGGAGGACTGGGACATATTCACGTGATCGTTGGGGTGGCACATTTTTTCGTCCAGGATTTCATTGGCCCGGTTGGCGATCACTTCGTTGGCGTTCATGTTGGACTGGGTACCGCTGCCCGTCTGCCACACCACCAGGGGGAAATGGTCGTTCAGGCTGCCGGAAATCACTTCGTCGCAGGCCTTTTCAATGGCAGCCAGGCGGATAGCGTCCATTTTTTCAGGCTTGATAAAATGATTGGCCCGGGCAGCGGCTTTTTTCAGAATGCCGAAAGCATGGGTGATTTCCCGGGGCATCAATTCGCCCCCGATGACAAAATTCTGCTTGCTGCGCTGGGTCTGGGCGCCCCAGTAACGATCGGCGGGCACCTGCATTTCGCCCATGGAATCCCGTTCAATACGATAATTCATCTTTTTTTCCTCTTTCTTTTATCAGATATTCAGCTGAGCAAGCACCGCTTTGAGGGACTTGGCGGAGTGCTGCAGCTTGGCATATTCATTGTCGGTGAGTGCCGGCAGGATGCGGCCCTGCACTTCGCCCTCCGCCAGCAGCACCGGCAGGGACAGGCACACGTCTTCCAGCCCGTATTCGCCGTGCAGCATGGTGGATACCGTGGCAACGGCGTTCAGGCTGCCGAAAAGGGATTCGCAGATGGAGCAGACGGAGAATGCAATGGCATAATTGGTGCAGCCTTTGCGGGCAATGATCTTGGCGCCGGAGGAGCGCATGAATTTATCGATTTCAGCGTAGTTCAGGTCCACCATGAAGCCGTTGCGCAGCTTGATCATGTTCTTATAATCGTTGATGTTGATGGTGGAAATTTCGGCGATGGACCAGGGGATGAAGCTGGTGTCGCCGTGCTCGCCGAAAACGTAAGCGTGTACGTTTTTCTGGGATACGTTCAGATATTCCGCAATACGGGCGCGCAGCCGGGCGGTATCCAGCAGGGTGCCGGAGCCGATGACGCGTTCTTCCGGGATGTTGGTGATCTTGCAGAACACATAGGTCAGGATATCCACGGGGTTGGCCACGATCACATAGGTGGCATTGGGGCATATGGCCGTGATCTGGGGCGCAATATTTTTCAGGATTTCCACATTGGTGTTCACCAGGTCAAGGCGGGTCTGGCCGGGCTTGCGGCCCACGCCGGAGGTGATGATGACAATCTCGCTGCCCTCGGCGGCGGCATAGGTGCCGGCATAGATATCCACGGGCTTGCTCATGAGGGGCGTGGCCTGGCGGATATCCAGGGCTTCCCCTTTGGCTTTCTCTTCGTTGATATCCACCATCACGATTTCGCTGGCAATATTCTTGATGGCAAGGGCAAATGCTGTGGCTGAACCCACGGCGCCCGCGCCGATGACGGTGATCTTTCTTGTGTACATGGCGGAATACCTCTTTGCGGTGAAATAAGGCAGGCAAATGCCTGTATACAATTTTATCATGATCCATGGGCTAAGACAATTTCTTTTTCGTAAAGGCCCCTTATCACAAATGATAACAAAAAACGGCAGTGCAATCCATGCCTGCCGCTGTGAAAGGGCCTTTTCCGGTATTTTTCCGGCGGTAATCGTCACAGATATTTGTTTTTCACCCGGCCAAGCATATCGATAAACCGGCAATCCAGTTCTGTCAGGGTATAGTCGCTGGGGTAGATAAGCAGATCCCGGTACAACCGGGTGTTCTGGGCGCAGGGCTTTTGCACCAGGCCGTAACGATCCAGCAGATTCTGCGGGATGGGAGAAGCCCAGAGGAAGGTTTCCGGGTTGCGGCTGAGCAATTCAAACTGGCTGGCCCGTTCAAATACATAAATACGCCGGGAAATATTATCCGGCAATTCTTCCTTGACCACGGTGGACAGAGGCAGGGAGGGCACGTAAGGATCCGCATGGGCTACTTCGATGTAGCCGGCCAGATGGTCAAAGGTGATTTCCTTCAGGGCAGCCAGGGGGCATTCCCGGCTCATCACCAACTGATAGGTAAATTCCGTCACCAGTTCATACTGCAGCTTCTTTTCTTCCAGCGTCTTTTTGAAATATACGTCATAGGGCGCGGCATAACGCAGGATGCCCAGGCGGTAATCGTGCTCCAGAATATTCTGGATGGTGCGTTTGGAATTGGTTTCTTTATAGAACAATTCCGTTTCCTCCGGGCCGATCACTTTGGAAAATTCGGCAAAGGCTTCGGCAATATAGCTGGCCCGGGGGCCGGAAATGGAAAAATGACGTTTTTTTTGATCGCCGCCTTTGTAGAGGGATTCCATCTCCCCCAGCATTTTCAGCACCTGCTTGGCATACTGCATAAATTCTTCGCCTTCCGGCGTCAGGCGCATGCCTTTGGCCGTACGTTCAAAAATGGTGATGCCAAGATCTGTTTCCAGTTCCTTGATGCTGCGGCTGATATTGGGCACCGCCACAAAAAGCTTGTCCGAAGCTTTTTTCAGGGAGCCGGACCGGGCCACTTCATAGGCATACCGGATGTGCAGGATGTTCATCTTCCGTCCCCCCTTGCAAAGAATAGGTGTTATAAAAAAGTATAACACAGAAGGGTACTTGTGTCAATTTCATCTGCGAATGGGTGGAATGACGAAGAACAACACCATGAAAAACCCTCCGGCTGCAGGATCATGCTGCGGCAGGAGGGTTTTGTTTAAGCAAATGGAAAGCTGCTTTCCTGTATGGTGAGAGGACGGGCTGATCCGCTGTCGGGCTCAGCCGAAGATGATCATCAGGCCCACCAGCATGCCGCCGATGGCGGAGAAAGCCGGCAGTTTGCTGTGGTACATGAGGATGGCCTGGGGCAGGATTTCGCCAAAGACCACATACAGCATGGCACCGCTGGCAAAGCCCAGGCTGATGGCCAGGCCCAGGGGGCCGATTTCGCCGATGAGGAAGCCCAGCACGGCGCCGATGATGGTGGGCGCGCCGGAAAGGGCGGTGATCAGCACGGCCTTGGGTTTGGACATGCCGCCGGTGATCAGCGGCACGGAAACAGCCATGCCTTCGGGGATATTGTGCAGGCCGATGAGGATAGCCAGCACCAGGGCGGAACTGGTCATGGCACCGTCGCCGATGGAGAAGGAAGCGCCGATGGTCATGCCTTCGGGCATGTTATGCAGGGCGATGGCACAGGCCATGACCACGCCGGCCATAAAGAGGGAAAATTTATTATCCTTGCGGGCGCGGTGATGCTGCAGATGGTCAGCGTGGATCAGCTCGTCCAGATCATCCGCTGTTTTGGGGTGGGTTTCATCAATGTGCATCACCTGGGGATTGACCCGGCGGTCGATCAGGTGATTGAACAGAAAAATCAGGATAACCCCCAGGGCTACGGCGCCGATCACGATGCCCAACCCCACATTGGTTTCAATGGATTCGGTGATCAGATCAAAACAGACCACGCTCAGCATCACGCCGCCGGCAAAGCTGAGCAGCAGGCTGGCTGTGCGGTTGGAGTCCTTTTGCAGCAGGGCGCCCACCAGGCCGCCCAGGCCCGTGCCCACAACACCGGCCAGCGCCGTGGTCAGCAGCAATGTTTCCAGTACACCCATCTTTTCCACATCCCATTCTTTGGTACATTCAATCTTTTGCCATGGTAGTATATCATAGGCCGGGCAAAATTTCCACTGTCAATCTGTACTGAAAGAACAGAAAAAACCGGGGGTTGCGCCCCGGTTTTTTTGCGGTTATAAAACGAAGGGTTTTCCGGCGGGATCATTCGCCCTGGAGGGTCTGCAAAACGGCATTGGCAGCGGCCAGCACGTTGAGGGCAGGGATCTTGGTATAGGAAACGAAAATGGGATTTTCGGCAATAAGGCCATCCATAACCGGGCGGGGATTGGAGATCATGGTGGAGCTTTCGTAGTTGGCCAGGTTGGTTTCGCTTCCGGCGTTATAGAAGATGCGGAAATCGCCCATGGTGTCATAAATCTGGAGCACAAAGCCGCCGTTGTCGAGCTGGATGAGATACACTTCATCGTGCTGGATCATTTTCAGCAGCTTTTCGGAATCGATCAGTTTGCCAAAGAGCATAACGTCGCACACAGCGGCGCCGCAAAAGACGGCCTGCATGTCTTCATCGGCATACATTTTGTCCAGACCAGCCTGATCCGGGAAGAGGACGTTCATGATGATGGTCTGCTGATATTCCTGAACAGCTTCGGCATGGACGGTGACGGCGGTGAGCATAACAAGGGCCAGGGCCAGGGTAAGGATGCGCAGAGCGATTTTCTTCATAGAAATGTCTCCTTTTGTGCATATGTGCAGGCAGCGCTTTCGCTGCCCAGGGAACGAAAAAACAGGTGCCGGTGCAGCAGACGCACCCCGGAATATGCTTATTTTTTATGTTCCGGGGCGTTCCGACGGAAATTACTTGTTCTGCAGCACATCCAGCAGGGCGCTGATGGCAGCCAGGGCATCAATGCTGGAAACCTTGTAATAGGAGGTGAACAGGCCGTTGCTGAGCAGGGTTTCCATCAGGTCATCGGTATTGGCGAAGCTGGCGGCGGCATCATAGCCGGCGCGGAAATTTTCGCCGCCATAAGCGAAGAACACATGGAAATCGCCGGTCTTGCCGTAGATGTAGCAGGAGTAGACATTGTTTTTGCTGTCATGTGCCAGGTAGACTTTATCTTCCTGGATCATGCCCAGCAGTGTTTCGGCATCGATCAGATCGCTCTGCAGCAGCGTATCCAGCACCAGGGGACCCACCAGCAGGCCGCGCAGTTCGGGATCGGCATAAGCTTCGTCCAGGTCAGTCTTGGAGGAAAAGATTATGTTGGTGATGGTGGCAGGGACGGACTGGTTGTTGGTTTCGGCAAAAGCAACGGAGCCCAGCAGCAGGGTGAGGGCCAGGGTCAGGGCAAGGATGCGCAGGGTGTTTTTCATAAGTATTCTCCTTTGGTGTGTAAAATGAGGCAGCGCCGTTGCTGCCTGTGGGACGGGATGAATTTCCTTATCTGTCTGCTCCTATTATAACGATGGATGCCGGGAATGTCAACGAAAGAATGCAGGGAAGAAAAGCCTCCCGGCGGGGGCAGGGGGAAACCGGATAATTTTGAGTGGATTGTACAAAAAATGTATAGATTTTTGAAAAAGCTTGTTGTATAATAGGATAAAGGGCGGAAGAGGCCCGAAAGAACAGCTATGGATCCGGAAAGGACAGGTTCATGATATACGATTTACAAAAAGCCAGCATGTGGAAACGCATTTCTGCCTTTCTTTTTGATGGGATTTTGCTGGCAGTGGCGGCGGTGGTATGCGCACTGGCTCTGTCCGGCCTGATGGGCTATGACGGCTATGCCCGGCAGGTGAATGACGCCTATACGCTATACAGCGAGCAGTATGGCGTGGATTTGCGCATGAGCATGACGGAATTTGAAGCGTTGGATGCAGCCGCCCGGAAAACCGCTGAAGAGGCCCTGAATGCCATGAATCAGGATCAGGAAGCCCTCCGGGCACTTGGGATGGTGCAGCAGCTGAGCCTGCTGATTCCTTCCCTGAGTTTTTTGCTGGCCTATGTGCTGATGGAATTTGTGATTCCGCTCCTGTTTAAAAACGGCCAGACCCTGGGCAAAAAAGCCTTTGGCATTGCCGTGATGCATACCGACGGGGTACGGCTGACGGCGCCCATGCTCTTTGCCCGTACCATCCTTGGCAAATATGCGGTGGAAACCATGGTGCCGGTGTATATTCTGGTGATGCTGCTGCTGGGCAGCATGGGAATTATGGGGCTGATTGTGCTGGGGCTGATGCTGGTGCTTGAAATCGGCGTGATGATCGGCACCCGTACCAATTCCGCCGTTCATGACCTGATTGCTAAAACCGTGGTGGTGGATATGGGCAGCCAGAAAATTTTTGAAACCCGGGAAGATATGCTGGCCTATAAACAAAAACTGCACGAAGAAAAAGTAAAGAACGCAAGCTATTAACATTACTGGAGAGGGAAGGGATACGCTATGAAAATCGTTCTGGAAAACCTGACCAAAGTATTTCCCAGCCGCAACAAAAAGTCCAATGACGAAGTGATTGCCGTGAATAATTTCAATTTTGAAATTCCGGACGGCAAGCTGATCGGCCTGCTGGGCCCCTCCGGCTGCGGCAAATCCACCACGCTGTATATGATCAGCGGCCTGCAAAAGCCTACCGGCGGCAAGATTTTTTTCGGCGATGAAGACGTGACGGAACTGTCCACCGAACGCCGCGGGATCGGCCTGGTGTTTCAGAACTATGCGCTCTATCCCCATATGACGGTAAAACAGAATATTCTCTTCCCCCTGCAGAACCTGAAGGGCGAAGAAAAAATGACCAAAGATCAGATGCTGGAGAGGGCTTATGAAGCGGCAAGGCTTGTGCAGATTGACGAACTGATGGACCGTAAGCCTTCCGAGCTTTCCGGCGGTCAGCAGCAGCGCGTGGCCATTGCCCGTGCTTTGGCGAAAATGCCCCGGGTGCTGCTCCTGGACGAACCCCTTTCCAACCTGGACGCCCGCCTGCGTCTGCAGACCCGGGAAGAAATCCGCCGCATCCAGAAGGAAACCGGCATCACCACGGTGTTTGTAACCCACGACCAGGAAGAAGCCATGTCCATTTCCGATATGATCGTGGTGATGAAGCTGGGGGTTGTGCAGCAGATCGGCGAACCGCAAAATGTATACGACAGCCCGGCCAACCTGTTTGTGGCCAAGTTCCTGGGCACGCCGCCCATCAATGTGTTCCGCGGCCGGGTGCAGGGCGGCAAGCTGTTCATCGGCGAAGCGGAAGTAATGGATGTGCAGGGCGTAAAAGATCAGGCCGTGACGGTGGGCATCCGCCCCGAAGGGTTTGTGCTGGACGAAAACGGTCCCCTCAGCTGCAAGCTGTCCAATGTGGAAGTGATGGGCCGGGACGTGAGCATCGTTTCCACCCACGAAGAATCCCTGAACCCCATCATCCGCTCCATCATCAATGCGGATCATAAGGTCAATCTGGCTTCGGAAACCGTGCGCTATACCCTCAAACCCCACAAAGTGTTCCTCTTCCATGCTGAAACGGAAGACCGGATTTATTTCGGCAAAACAGAGGAGGCTTAAAGTATGGTAGACAGTAAACAGCAATGGAAAGCCTGGCTGTATCTGGCGCCGGCCATTGTGCTGCTGCTGATTTTTACGGTATGGCCCATCATCAATACGGTGGTGCTGGCTTTCACGGAAAAATACAGCACCCTGGCCAACACCGGCGGCACTTCCTTCCGGATCGGCTTTGGCAATTTTACGGACGTTGTGGGTTACAGCGGCTTTCTGGATGCACTGAAGATCACCATGATTCTGTGCGTGGCCACGGTGCCCATTTCCACCATCCTCGCTCTGCTCATCGCCGTGGCGCTCAATGCCATCAAGCCCCTGCGTAAGGCGCTGCAGACCATCTTCTTCCTGCCCTATGTGACCAATTCCATCGCCATCGGCATGGTATTCAATGCCATGTTCAATATGATCGGCAAGATCGGCATCCGCCGTCCCAAGATCCAGAGCTTCGGCATCATCAATGATATTATCCGCTTCTTTGGCGGTACGGAAATCAACTGGATCAATACCGGCTCCGACGAATGGGCCAATATTCTGGTGCTGATCATCTATATCGTGTGGAACGCCCTGCCTTTCAAGATTCTGGTGCTGCTGGGCGGTTTGCAGAGCATCAACAAGCAGTATTACGATGCCGCCAAGGTGGACGCCGCGCCCCGGTGGAAGGTGCTCACCCGGATCACCGTGCCGCTGCTTTCCCCCATGATCGCCTATGTGGTGATCACCGGCTTCATCGGCGGGTTCAAGGAATATACCAGCATTGTGGGTATCTTCGGCGAAACCATGGGGCCGCCCCACGACGCCGGGCGGCTCAATACCATCGTGGGTATGATCTATGATTCGCTGGAAAATAACCTGGTGGGCCGTGCCAGTGCGGCGGCGCTGATATTGTTCGGCATCATATTGATCGTCACGCTGATCAACCTGCAGGTCAGCAAAAAACGGGTGCATTACTGAGAAAGGAGGAGGATGTATGTCGCGTTCGGCTTATGATACGATTCGTGATTCCATGGATAAGAAAGAACAGAACAAACAGAAATTCTCCGCAGGGTATCGTGCTGCCCACTTTTTCGGCCAGGCAGGCATTTACCTCTTTCTCATTGTGATGGCGCTGATTGTGCTGTTTCCCTTCTATTGGATGATTATTTCTTCCCTGAAATCCTTGCCGGAGTATAAGGAAACAATTCCTACCTTCTGGCCCCGGCAGATTATCTGGCAGAACTATGCCAATGCTTTCACCACGGCCAATCTGGGCGTATTGTTCAAAAACACCCTGATTGTGGGTGTGGTGAGCACGCTGCTTTCCGTGTTTATCACCATCATCACGGCCTTTGCCTTTGCCCGGCTGGAATTCAAGGGAAAGGAAACTTTGTTTGCAGCCCTGCTTGCCACCATGATGATCCCCGGCGAACTGTTCACCATCACCAATTATTCCACGGTGATTTCCTTTGGCTGGCTGAACACCTACACGGTGCTGATTGTGCCGTTCCTGGTGAGTGTATTTTATATTTACCTGCTGCGGCAGAATTTCTTGCAGATTCCCAATGAACTGTATCTGGCTGCCAAGGTGGACGGCACGTCGGACTGGAAATACCTGTGGAAGGTCATGGTGCCCCTGGCCCTGCCCACCCTGATTTCCATCACCATCCTGAAAATGATGGGCGCCTGGAACTCCTATATCTGGCCCCGCCTGGTGGCCAATAAGGAAGAATACCAGCTGATCACCAACGGCCTGCGCAATGCTTTCAAGGAAGCCGGCACCGGGGACGTGGATTATCCCCTGCAGATGGCAGCCGTGACGCTGGTATCCATCCCCCTGTTCCTGGTGTTTGTGTTCCTGCGCAAGTACATCATGGCCGGTGTCAGCCGCAGCGGCATCAAGGGTTAAAAAGGCGTAATGCCTTTCTAATATGTAACCAATAAAACCAAATAAGAAAGGACGGAACCCCCCATGAAAAAACTCGTTTCCCTGCTCCTGGTTCTGGCCATGCTGCTCAGCTTCAGCGCTGTAGCCGTGGCTGAAGAAGCTCCCGTTTATGACGGCAGCGAAGTGACCATCACCTTCTACAACACCATGGGCACCAACCTGACCCCTGTGCTGGACACCTACATTGCCGAATTCAACGTGCTGTATCCCAACATCCATGTGGAATACACCTCCGTTGGCGGCTATGACGATGTGCGCGACCAGATTTCCAAGGAAATCCCCGAAGGTATTCAGCCCAACATCGCCTACTGCTATCCGGACCATGTGGCCCTGTACAACCTGGCCAAGGCCGTGCAGCCCCTGGATGCTTACATTGACAACACCGCCGTTATCACCCGCGCCGACGGCACCACCGAAGTGTTCGGCCTGACCGACGAACAGAAGGCTGACTTCATCGAAGGTTACTACAACGAAGGCAAGCAGTTCGGCGACGGCCTGATGTACACCCTGCCCATGAGCAAGTCCACCGAAGTGCTCTACTACAACAAGACCTTCTTTGATGCCAACGGCCTCACCCCTCCCGCCACCTGGGAAGAACTGGAAGAACTGTGCCTGAAGATTCTGGACATCGATCCCATGTCCGTTCCGCTGGGTTATGACAGCGAAAGCAACTGGTTCATCACCATGTGCGAACAGTATGGCATTCCCTACACCTCTGCCACTGCTCCCCATTTCCTGTTTGACAACGCCGAAGCCAAGGCTTTTGTGAAGATGTTCCGTGACTGGTATCAGGAAGGCTACCTGACCACCCAGACCCTGTACGGCGCCTACACTTCCGGCCTGTTCGTTTCCACCGACGAAATCAAGAGCTACATGTCCATCGGTTCTTCCGCCGGCGCTACCCATCAGCGTCCCGCCAAGAATGCCGACGGCTCCTATCCCTTCGAAGTAGGCATCGCCACCATTCCCCAGGTGAATGCTGAAAACAAGAAGGTTATCTCTCAGGGTCCCTCCCTGTGCATCTTCAAGAAGGCCAATGCCCAGGAAGTGGCTGCCAGCTGGCTGTTTGTGAAGTTCCTCACCACCAACGTGAACTTCCAGGCTGAATTCTCCATGGCCAGCGGCTATGTGCCCGTCATCAAGTCCGTTGCCAACAATGAAGTGTATGCCGAATTCCTGGCCAATGCCGACGGCGGCGATTACATTGCTGCCCTGTCTGCCAAGGTTTGTCTGGAACAGCAGGATGCTTACTATACCTCTCCCGCTTTCAACGGCTCCTCCACCGCCCGCAGCCAGGTGGGCCCCCTGATGACCAAGTGCTTTGCCATCCCGGACGGCTCTGATGTGGATGCCCAGATTGACGCCGCTTTCGCCGATGCCATCGCCGAATGCAAGTATTCCATTGGCGAATAATTCTGCAAAATTTGCATGAATAAGAAACAAACATTGCTCCTGCTGCTTGTGGCGGCCCTTCTGTTCCTGGCAGGCCTTGTGCCTGCCGGGGCGGAGGGGGAGGACTGGGCGCAGCGGATCCCGCTGAACTTCGCCACCGATACCCTCAAGCAGCAGGTAACCGTCAAAACTTTTGTGGATGGGGATACCGTGCACTTTTACGTACCGGAAACGGTGCAGGAATCGGGCGTGCTCAAAGCCCGTTTCTTGGGGGTGGATACCCCGGAAGTGACCGGCAAAATTGAAGAGTACGGCAAACGCGCCGCTCTTTTCACCCGAAGCAAGCTGGAAAATGCCGTATCCATCATCATCGAATCCGAAAACAACCAGTGGAACAAGGATTCCACCGGCGAGAGGTATCTGGTGTGGGTATGGTATAAAGAAAGCGAAACGGGCCCCTGGCGCAATTTGAACATTGAACTGATGCAAAACGGGCTGGCATCCCCAAAATCCACGGCCAGCACCCGTTATGGCGATACCTGCATGGCGGCGCTGGATCAGGCGAAAAAGCAAAAGCTTTCGCTCTATTCCGGCCAGAAGGATCCGGACTTCTACTACGGCGATGCCGTGGAACTGACGCTGAAGGAATTGCGCTGTAACCCGGAAGCCTATAACGGCATCAAGGTGGCGTTCAGCGGTGTGATCACCATGAACAATAACAACAGCGTTTTTGTGGAAGCGTACGATGCGGAAACGGACAAGTATTTCGGCATGTCGGTTTACTATGGCTATGCCCTCAACGGCAAGGGCCTGGAAATTTTACATGTGGGAAACGAAGTGCGCATTGTGGGCACGGTGCAGTATTATGAGGCCGGCAACACCTGGCAGGTATCGGACCTCAATTACCGCATGATGAAGCCCAAGGATCCCGGAAACATCCAGAAGCTGTCGGAAGGCCATGCGCCATCCTATGTGCTCACCGATGCCCAGACCTTCAACCATGGCAAAGTGACCGTGCAGGGAGAAGAGGAAACCTTCGTTTTCGACTATGCTCCCATGGCGGTGGCCACTTCCGTGGAAATGAAAGGGCTCAAAGTGGAACATGTGTACACCACTCAGGATGAAGATTCATCTTCCAACGGTGCCATGACCCTCACCTGCCGGGCAGGGGAGGAAGAAATCCAGGTGCGCACTGCGGTATTCTATGACGAAAACCGCGCCCTGATCACCGCCGAAAAGTATCTGGGTCGGGTGATCGATGTGAAGGGCATTGTGGATTATTACGACGGGGCATACCAGATCAAGGTATTTACCCCACAAAGCATAACGGTACACCCGTAAAATATTTGAAAAGGAGCCGCAAAAATGAAAAAGTTTGTTGCGTTGATCGCTGTGCTGGTTCTGAGCCTGTCTTGCGTGGCTCTGGCCGAAGGCAATGCCGATCTGACCTCTGCCAAGGCTTACATTTACCAGATGTATAAGAACCCCACCCGTACCGATATCAAGTCCACCCCCGCTGATTTTGACGTGATCGGCACCGTGCCCGTGGACGGCGTGAACTACAAAGTGGAATGGACCACCGATACCGAAGCCGTGAAGGTGGTTGCC
Organism: Clostridia bacterium; assembly: GCA_017434775.1. GTDB lineage: Bacteria > Bacillota > Clostridia > Christensenellales > Aristaeellaceae > RUG563. The sequence goes on along the minus strand of JAFSGG010000058.1, from coordinate 8,153 downwards.
AAGGAAGACGGCACCGTCACCATCGACGTGGATGAAGCCAGCACTTCCGAGATCATCTATAACCTCACCGCCACCGTGAAGGATGACGCCGGCAACGCCGAATCCGTTTCCTTCCAGCGCAAGCTGCCCGCTTCCCTCAGCGGCATGAGCTATGCCCAGATCGTGGACTATGCTTACACCCTGGTGGACGGCGAAAAGACCGTGAAGACCTATCGCCTCTTCGGCACCATCGTGGGTATCCCCACCGCTTACAGCGAACAGTATGGCAACATCACCGTTGACATCCAGATCGCCGGCAAGGAAGATATGCCCATCCAGTGCTACCGCCTCAAGGGCGAAGGCGCTGCCGACCTGAAGGTGGGCGACCAGATCACCGTGGAAGGCTATATCAAGAACTACAAGGGCCTCATCGAATTCGATGCCGGCTGCGAACTGATCGGCTACGGCGAAATCATTTCCCAGAAGCCCGTGCTGGAAGCTGCCTATAAGCTGCTGGACGGCGAAAAGATGAGCACCGCCACCGCCCTGAAGGGCACCATCGTGAAGATTCCCACTCCCTGGAGCGAAGAATACGGCAACATCACCGTGGATATGGTGGTGGACGGCGTGGAAGACATGCCCATCGAATGCTACCGCCTCACCGGCGAAGGCGCTGCTGACCTGAAGGAAGGCGACGAAATCGCCGTGGTCGGCACCATCAAGAACTACAAGGGCCTCATCGAATTCGATAAGGGCTGCAAGCTGATCCCCGTGGGCACTGAAAATGACGTGCGCACCGCCATCAATGCCTACACCCTCACCGACGGCGAAGCCAAGGCTGCTCCCTCCACCATCACCGGCACCATCGTGGCCATCCCCACCGCTTACAGCGAAGAATACGGCAACATCACCGTGGATATCGTGCCCGGCGGTCTGGAAGAATACAAGGTGCAGTGCTACCGCCTCACCGGCGAAGGCGCCGCTGAACTGCAGGTTGGCGACACCATCACCGTCACCGGTACCCTGAAGAACTACAAGGGCACCATCGAATTTGACAAGGGCTGCACCTTCGTCAAGTAAGGATGAACAAGTAAAAAGAGACGCGAAAGCGTCTCTTTTTTGTGTGTTGAAAAGAAGCAGAATGGAATTTTTCACAATGTTTGCGCCCGCTTGATCAATTGAAATGAGATGAATGAAGCAATTCCTAATTTTCTGAGTGATAGCTGACCTCAATAAACTGACCAAATGTTCTGACTTTATCAAAAACAAGGTTTTCTCTTTCCCCTTCACAAAACAATGGAATTCCCTCTCCAAGAATGACAGGTGCAATGCTTAGTATGTATTCATCGATGAGTTTTTTCTTTCTGACCAAATCGATGATTTGACTTCCGCCAACAATCCAAATCTTTTTTCCTTCCTTTTTTAACCCGGCAATAAGGTCTTCCGGTTTTTTGGAAGTAAACACCACATGTTCTGTATTATCCGTCGCCTGGTTAGTATAAACATAACATTCTTTCCCAATGTAAGGGAATCGACCGTTTTCCTGCTCCATAATCCAATCATAGGTTCGTCTGCCCATAATGATGGTTTCTACGGTGTCATAAAATTCGCCAAAGCCGTTATCTCCGCACCCCGGAGTGTTTAATAGCCATTCCAACGAATCGTTCTTGGTTGCGATATATCCATCAAGGCTAATGCCAATGTATAAAACCACTTTTCTGTTTTTCATATTTGCCTCCATTCACCAAATTCAAGTTTATCGCTTTCATTCTATCGTGGCAGTACAAAAAACGCAAGCCGGAAAGAGCTTGCGTTTTCGATTTATTCTGATTGTTTGCTGTAAATCAGTTACAGTCATGATGCAATGTGAAGGACAATGCTCATCTTTTCATCCTCCCCGTTGGGTGCGTCATTTGTTTTGCTTGAGAAGGGAAAAGGCTTTTTCGTCGGTGCGGTCGTTACAGATGGGGGTGACGGAAATGTGCATGCCGGAAAGGACGGCGTTGGTGTCATATTGCATATCGTCGGATTCGGGCCAGACGCATTTGCCGGATGCGTATACCTTGTTATCTTTCCAGACGAAATCATCGGAATAGAAGGGGCCGCCCTGCCGGGTGATGAGGATTTTTCCGTCGGTTTCCTCCGGGAAATTCACATTCCATGCATCGCCCTTTTCCAGCAGGCGGTGTTCCTGAAAGAAATGCCACAGATCGTCCAGGTATTGTTCGGCAGCGGAAAAGGTATCAAAGCCGGTGGACAGGGCAATGCTCTTCACCCCGTGCACCGTTGCTTCCAGGGCAGCGCCCACCGTGCCGGAATAGATGATTTCCCTGCCCAGATTATAGCCGCAGTTGATGCCGGAAAGCAGAAGATCAAAGGGCTTTTTCAGGGCCAGCAGGGCAATGCGCACGCAGTCCGCCGGGGTGGAATCCACGGTGTAGGCTTCCACGCCGGAAGGATGGCTTACCTTTTCCACCGTGAACCCGTGATGGAATTCAATGCTGTGGCTTTTGCCGCTTTGCTGCTCCTTGGGGGCCACGATGGTCACTTCCCCCAGCTTTTTCGCCCAGTTGGCCAGGATCAAAAGGCCTTCGCCGTGAATGCTGTCGTCGTTGGTGATGCATATTCTCATAGCCAGCCCTCGTGCGTTTCTTTATAGAGACGGATGTGTTCGTCCGCATCCCGGATAAGGGATTGCATTTCTTCCATGGACCAGACGGTGGCGCCGCTGGCGCCGGCATGGCCGCCGCCGTGGTATTTTTCCGCCACGGTATTGATGGCGGCAAAACGGCTGCGCAGCCGCACCCGGATTTCTTCCGTATCCGTATCAATGAACGCCAGCCAGCACAGCATGCCCTTGATATCGCTGAGGCTGGAAATGGCGGTGGAGGCCGTTTCAAAATCCAGACGGAAGCGCTGCTGCATGTCCTTCGTTACATGAATCCAGGCTACGCCGTTTTCGGTGCACTGCATGTTTTCGTAAATGCAGGCCTTGAATTTCAATTGATCAAAGCTGCGCAGGTACAGATGGGCGTACAATTTTTCTGTATCCACGCCCTTGTCCAGCATCAGCCCGGCCAGGCGCATGGTATCGCCATTTACCCCTTCGTACTGGAAGCGGCCGGAATCGGTGACCATGCCGGTGTAAATGCAGGCGGCGGTTTTTTCATCGATTATCAGCTTGTCCTGAAAGGCGGCATAAAAAGCGGCGATCATTTCGCAGGCGGAGGAGCGATGCTCTTCCACCCAGTTGATATGGCCGTAAGTATCCTTGGGGATGTGGTGGTCAATTTTGATGAGAAAGGGGCACAGGGCGTATTTGGGATTGGATATGCGTTCATGATTGCCCACGTCGATCACAATGCCCAGGGAATGGCTGTATACATCGTCGGACACTTCATCATCATCCGGGCCCATAAAGGACAGGTATTCGCTTTTTTCATCGTCGATGAGGTACACCTTTTTTTCCGGCCAGGTGAGGGAAATAAGCCCTTTCATGCCTTTGGACGCCCCCACGCAGTCGCCGTCAATGCGGCGGTGGCGGAAAATCATGATGCTGTCTGCCTGTTCAATTTTTTCAAAAATCTGCTGCATGACCGGGATCATTGTGCATTCTCCTCCATGATGGCGTCCAGATCTTTCAACATGGCCAGCACGGTTTCCCGGTCTGCCACGGTGGCGCCGCTGGCTTTCTGATGACCGCCGCCGCCGTATTTCACAGCCACGGGGTTGATGTTGAAACGGCTGGAGCGCAGTTCGCACAGAACGCCCCGGTCGGTTTCGGTGAAATTGGCCCAGATGTCCACGTCTTTTATATCGCTCATCAGGCTTACCATACCCCGGGAAATGGCAAATTCCTCATGGCTTTCCTGAAGCATTTCTTCTTTGGTGGTGTAAATGTAGGCCACATGGGCTGGGGTGAACTGAATCTTCTGGGTGTACCGGGCCCGCAAAAGCAGCTGATCAAAATCGCTGGCGTAGAGGTTGCGGTACATTTCGTTGGTGTCCACGCCTTTCTCCAGCAGGTGCGCCGCCAGCCGCAGGGTGCGGGGGGAGGTGGCATCGTAGCGGAAACGGCCGGAATCGGTGATCATGCCGGTATAAAGGGCAGTGGCGGCATCGGAGGGAATCTGCAGGCCCGTCTGCAAACAAAAATCGCAGATCAGCCCGCAGCAGCTTTCATAGGTGGAATCCACCACTTCATGGGGGGCCATGGCACCGCAGAACAGGTGATGATCCATCCGGCAGACGGCTTTGGCCTTTTGCCAGCGGTCGTCGCTGACGAGGTGGGCGGCGCCACAATCCAGAATGATGGAAAGGGCAGCGGGGAACACGTCGTCCGGTACGTCGTCCATGATGCTGTCTTCCATAAAGGCATAGCGGCCGGCTTCGTCCCCGGTCATATAGACGGTTTTTTCAGGAAAATTAGAAAGGATAATTTTCTTCAGGCCGATCTGGCTGCCCAGGGCGTCGCCGTCCGGGCTTTTATGCCGGTGCAGCACGATCACATCGTGCGCCCGGATCAGGGAAAGGATGTTCTGCATGTTGTACACCTCTTAAAAATCAGCCGGGTACCCTTTCAGGATCCGGCATAGCTACGTTTTATCTATCTGTATTATAACATAAAACCGGCGCCGGGTAAACCGCTGCAGGGCATAAAAAAGAAGGGGAGTGACCCCCTTCTCTTTCGTTGGTGTTGCTTAGTTGGTGTATGCTTCCAGCAGTATGCCGGTTACTTTTCCGTCTTCCAGGGTGAGGGTCAGCACAGCATCAAAACCCTTATCGGAAATGCTCAGGGCATCCGGGGTGCATATCCGTTCAAAGGTGTATTCGTAGTCATCGTCGGAGAAAAGCACAAAACCCTTCTTTTCCAGCTGCTTCTGGGCCGTCTTTGCTTTGTCGCCGATTTTCACGCCGCAGAGGGTATGGCCTTCGCCGGTGAGCTCAATTTCGGTGACAAATTCATCGCCGGAAAGGGTGAAGGGCGCGCCTTCCACTTCTGCCATGAGCAAGGCCTCTTCCAGCGTGGAGAGGAAATAGCCGCTCAGTTCCTTGCCGCCGGCAGAGGGATAGCGCACAATGCCTTCCAGCTGGGTTACCTCTGCCCGGGCATATTCCGCCATGATCCAGCATTTGCGGTTCTTGTATTCCACCTGATACCACACATTGCCCTTTTTATCCATTTCGGCGCTGATCATTTCGCCCACCAGGGTGTTCTTCTTTTCCACGGTGGTGACTTTAGCCTTGCTGGTGGAGGGGCCTTTGCGCAGGTTCACCTGCCCCCGGGTGGTGTAGATATTGATGATGCTGCCTTCATATTCGTAGGATTGCTTTTCCTTTTTGCCGCACATTTCGCATATGTGGGAACGGGTGCCTTTTTCGGTGCGGGTGGCCCGCTTGGTCACTGTCCATTCGCCCCAGGCATGGGGCAGCTTTTCCACCGTGCGGGTAGCTTCTTTGCCGCAAGTTTTACAGACGGCGTCCGCCTTGCCTTCCTTGGTGCAGGTAGGCTCTTTGATGTAATTCACATATTCATAATTGTGGCCGGTGGCCTCTGTTTCCTGATGCTCGCTGTGGCCGCAGGCTTCACATACCACTTCCTTGATGCCCTTTTTGGTGCAGGTAGCTTTCATGACCGTGCCAACAAACTTGAAGGAATGGCCCAGGGCGGGCGTTTTGTGTTCCCATTGTTCGCCGCAAGTGGAACACTCCATCTTTTCCAGGCCGTCATTGGTGCAGTCCGGATAGGTGGTGCCCATATCCAGCCAGGTATGATCGGTCTTGGGGAAGGTTTCTTCCCGGAATTCTTCACACTGAGTGCATTCGTAGCGGACGTAGCCTTCGTTGAGGCAGGAGGCCGGGTGGGTTTCCGTCTGTTCCCAATCATGGCCCAGGGCTTCGCCGTTTACCACCAGCCGGGCATAATCGCATAGCGTACATTCTTCCATGTAATAGCCGTCTTCGGTGCAGGTGGGGTATTTGAAATCCCCCATCGTCAGGGTGTGATTGCCGGTATCACAGGCGCTTCCGGCCAGAGCTGCGGCGGGCAGGAAAGCCAGCACAAGCACGGCCAGCAGCAGGAAACGGGTATAATTTTTCATGGAAAAGCCCCCTCATTCTTTGAATAAAAAAATGGTATGTTGTTTGTGTGAAGAGCAAAAGAAATGGTAATGCTCCCTGTATCTGCATTATTTCGCCGGGGAGGAAAGAAATTCCTGCATACAGCGAGGTAAGAAAAAACGGCAGCAAATGCATGCTGCCGGGAATCATTTTTTACAGGATTTCAGCAATGGCTTCCACTTCCACCAGCGCACCCTTGGGCAGGGTCTTGACCGCCACGCAGGAGCGGGCGGGATGGCCGGTGAAATATTCGGCATAGACGGCGTTGAAAGCAGCAAAATCGTCCATGGTGGCCAGGAAACAGGTGGTTTTAATGACATCCTGCATGGAAGCGCCGGCTTCTTCCAGCACGGCTTGCATGTTTTTGCACACCTGATGGGCTTGTTCCGTAATATTTTCGCCCACCATGGCGCCGGTTTTGGGATCCAGGGGGATCTGACCGGAGGTGAACACCAGGTTGCCCACCTTCATGGCCTGGGAATAGGGGCCGATGGCGGCCGGGGCGTTATCCGTATGGATTTTGATCATCGTTTGGCACCTCTTTTTTATTCTTTTACCACGTCCACGTGGCTGATTCCGTAATAGGCGAAGCAGCGCAGAGCGTTTTCGTCAATCCTTTCGCCGCTGACCACAATGGGCACCGCCGGGGGACAGCCCACTGTGACGCCGGCTAAGACGCGGCCCAGACTGTCTTTTGCCGGTATTGTTTCGCTTTGGGCCATCACTGCGTCCCGGATGCGCAGCACTTTTTCGGGCTTTGAGAACATGGGCGGTGCATCGGGAATGGGCGGCTTTTTCTTCAGCATCAAAAGCACCCTTTCCCAGGGCATGGCACGCCAGAAATCCCCCATAACAGAGCGCATCAGCACCAGATAATCCGGATCGCAGAATTCACATTCCACGTTTTCTTTGCGTAAAAGGTCTGCCAGTTCCGTTCCGGTATAGCCGGAGGGCTTGCATTTGACGGTGATCTTCAGCGGCTCATTCCCGGCCAGCGTATGCCCTGCTTCTTCGGTGAAGTAGCCGTTGAACAGAGATTGGCTGTCCGCTGCATCCCGGATCCTTTCCGGAAGGTCGTTTGCCAATAGTTCATTGGCTTTGTCCAGCGATTGCAAAATCAGGTAAGATGGGCTGGTGGAGCCAAAGAGGCTCATGGCCTTTTTCACCTGTGCCCTTGGAAAAACCTTTGCCATATCATCGCTCAGGTGCAGATAAGCGCCGCCGGTGAGCACGGGCAGGGTTTTGTGGGCCGAATCGCAGCACAGATCCGCCCCCAGATCCATGGGGTGCAGGGAAGATTCCAGAAAGCGCAGGTAGGCCCCGTGGGCATTATCTACCATGAAAAGCACCCCGTGTTTTTTGCACACGGCGGCAATTGCCTGTATATCCGCCATGTGGCCCAGGTAATCGGGGCTGGTGAGGTACAGGGCACAGGGCCGATGGGCGCCAAGAAAAGCATCCGTTTCGTCTGCGGTGGGGCAGCAGGAAAGGTAACTTTCGTTTTTCTTGGGGAAAACCCATTCCACGTCCGCATCCATCAGGGCGGCAGCGGTGACGAAAGCCTTGTGGGCGTTGCGTCCGGCGGCGATCAGCGGTTTTTTACCCTGGCGTTTTGCAAATTGCAGGGCCAGATACACCATGGCCTTGATGCACTGGGTGGAGCCTTCGGTGGAATAAAAGGTGGGGCAGCCGAAAAGGGCGGAGGCATTTTCTTCGCTTTCTCGGATGATGCCGTCTGCTTCGTACAGGCTGTCCGCCCCCTGAATTTCGGTGATATCCATATTTTCCATGCCAAGAACTGGCACGCCTTTGTGCCCGGGCATATGGCCGCGGATCATGTTTCTTCTACTATATTCTGCCACAAAATCGCAGATGGGGGTGTTCATTCGTCGTCTCCCAGCATGCGGCTGGCGGCCACCATGATGGCGCATTCCATCCGCTTTTTGAACAGTTCGCAGCCGTACTTATACACACCGGTCACGCTGCCGGTGGCGTGGTAGGCGTTGGCTGCGCAGCCGCCGGAACAGTAAAGCCGTGCCCAGCAGGTGCGGCAT
>JAFSGG010000057.1 GCA_017434775.1 Clostridia bacterium | reverse complement strand
GTACAAACAAGGTGGCATAATAGAAAAACGGCTGCATCATTGCCGCACGTCCACGGGCTGGCGGTGGAACACCGCCTGCCGGATGCTGTGCATCCGGGGAAAACAGAGAAACGGCGAAGGAGAAAACTTGTTTTCTCTCTCGCCGTTCTCTTGTTTTCATTACGCCCGTGGAGGAATGGATTGGCTTTGTGCATGTTTCGTGTTTCGGTACACAAGATAAACGGGAGGGGCAAGCCCCTCCCCTACGGTATTCGTTCCCTTATGTTTCGCGCGGAAAGCGTTCGTTGAGTCATGCCGTTTCATCGCGAAGAAGGTGTCCAGAGGACGTTGTCCTTTGGTGCGGGGTACAGGGGCTGCATAAGCCCCTGCTCCGAACAAAAACAGCGGCGGAAAATATCCGCCGCCATGGTATCTTATCTCGTTGTATCAGCCGATTTCGGCACCGGCAGGCATGATGGGATCAGCATTGAGCAAGCGCAGGGTTTCGGTGCCGTCCTCGTTCACCTGCACGGCGGAGAGCAGCATACCCTGGCTTTCGATGCCCATGATTTTCCGGGGTGCCAGATTGGCCAGCAGCACCAGATTCTTGCCGATAAGTTCTTCGGGATTATGGTGCTTGGCAATGCCGGAAAGCACGGTGCGGTGTTCGGTACCCAGATCCAGGTCGAACTTCAGCAGCTTTTCGCTCTTTTCCACCCGTTCGCAGGCACACACCTTGGCTACCCGCAGCTGGATCTTTTCAAAATCACCGAATGCAATGCAGCCTTCGGGAATTTCCACTTTCTTTTCCTTCTTTTCCTGCTTCTTTTCGGCCTTCTGTTCCTTCTTTTCAGCCTTCTTTTCTTCCTTGGGCTGGGGATTCAGCTCTTCCAGTTCCTTCTTGATATCAATGCGGGGGAAGAGGGCCTCGCCCTTTTGCACCTTGGTGCCGACAGGAAGCTGACCGAAGGTTTTCAGAGAATCCCAGGTTTTCAGGCCGTCATCCTGCACGCCCAGCTGCTGATAAATGCGTTCGGGGGTGGTAGGCATGAAGGGATAGATGAGCACGGCCACATAGCGCACACATTCCGCCAGGGTGTTGAGCACATTGGCCAGACGATCCTTCTTTTCCGGATCTTTGCCCAGCACCCAGGGCTGGGTGAGATCGATGTATTTATTGCATTCACCGATCACTTTCCAGATTTCGGCCAGCGCCTGGCTGAACTGCAGTTTATCCATCTGGGCTTCCACCAACTGAGGCAGCGCCTGGCAATGATCATGCAGGGGTTTATCCACATTTTCATCCGCAGCATCCGTCCAGGCGGGCACCACGCCGTCAAAATACTTTTCGATCATAGCCACGGTGCGGGAAACCAGGTTGCCCAGGTCGTTGGCCAGGTCGGCATTCATGCGGGTGAGGAACGCTTCGTTGGTGTAGTTGCCGTCGGCGCCGAAGGGCATTTCGCGCATGAGGTAATAGCGCAGGGAATCGCAGCCGTAACGGGCCACGATGGGCTGGGCGTACTGCACATTGCCCTTGGATTTGCTCATCTTGTCATTGCCGAACAAAAGCCAGCCGTGGGCGAACACCTGCTTGGGCAACTCCAGCCCCAGGGCATGCAGCATGATGGGCCAATAGATGGTGTGGAAACGGACGATTTCCTTGCCCACCAGGTGCACATTGGCCGGCCAGAATTTCTGCATGAGCTGGTCGTTTTCGGTGCCGTAGCCCATAGCGGTGATGTAGTTGGACAGGGCGTCGATCCACACATAGACCACATGCTTGGGATCAAAATCCACCGGCACGCCCCACTTGAAGCTGGTGCGGCTGACGCACAGGTCCTGAAGACCCGGCTTGAGGAAATTATTGATCATTTCATTGGCGCGGCTGGCAGGCTGGATGAAATCGGGGTGGGATTCAATATATTCGATAAGCCAGTCCTGATATTTGCTCATACGGAAGAAATAGCTTTCTTCGGTGACCAGTTCCGTGGGGCGGCCGCAGTCCGGGCACACCTTCACGCCGTCCTTTTCCACCAGCTGGCTGGCGGTCCAGAAGGATTCACAGGGGGTGCAGTACTGGCCTTCGTAGGAAGCCTTGTAAATATCGCCCTGTTCGTAGAACTGGCGGAAAATTTTCTGCACGATTTTTTCGTGGCGTTCATCGGTGGTGCGGATGAAATCGTCGTACTGAATGTTCATCAGCTTCCACAGTTCCTTGGTGTTGGCCACGATCTTATCCACATATTCCTTGGGGGTCACACCGGCTTCGGCGGCCTTCTGCTCGATTTTCTGGCCGTGCTCGTCGGTGCCGGTGAGGAAATAGGCATCATAGCCCGTCATTTTCTTGAACCGGGTCATGGTATCGGCAGCCACGGTGGTGTAGGTGTGGCCAATGTGCATGTTGCCAGAAGGGTAGTAGATGGGGGTTGTGATGTAATAGGGCTTTTTGCAGTTGTCACACATGGAAAGATTCCTCCTTTGGGTAATTCAGAATGAAGAATGAAGAATTAAGAATTTTGCAATGTTATGGATCATCAACCGTCTGTCATGACCGTTCATTCTGAATTTTGAATTCTTAATTCTTAAATGAAAAACGCCGCTGCGCTTTTCAGCACAGGGGCGTTGAATAAACGCGGTACCACCCTGATTCGCATTTCAAAATGAAATGCCTTCATTCATCGCAGTTATCGGTGCGGCCGGGGAAGGCTGAACGTGCTTGCCCACCCATGCTCCGGAGCCATGTTCCCGCATCCTCCGCCGCTGCCTTTCACCTTGCGCAGCTCTCTTTCAGACGAAGCAAAAACGGTACTCTCTCCTTCTCAGCATCTGCCCATCATCATACGATGAAAACGCAAAAAAGTCAACGGAAATTTTTCATAATACACCCAGATGTTCCAGTAAAATCTTCACACCCAGCAAAATCAGAATGCAGCCGCCCAGGACCTGCGCTTTTTTCTCGTACTTGTTGCCAAACACACTGCCCACTTTCACACCCAGCATGGAAAGAACGCAGGTCACCACGCCAATGATGGCCACTGTCAGCAGGATATGGATGTACACACCCTCCAGCGCAAAGGTGATTCCCACCGCCATAGCATCGATGGAAGT
>JAFSGG010000056.1 GCA_017434775.1 Clostridia bacterium | reverse complement strand
GCATAGGGACCGGCCACCATCTGGCTGTACACATAGGGCTCGGTGAGGTGCAGTTCCTGATCTTCAATATAGGCAGGCGCCGTGCGGCTGTAAATATCGAAAGCTTCATTGCCATGGCCCAGCACGGTATTGGCAATCACGCACCAGGGGTTGTTGTGGCAGAAAATACCGCCGTTTTCCTTGTATCCGGGCGGATAGGAGCTGATTTCGCCCAGTTCTTCATGATACCGGGTGTAGGGCGGAGTAAGAATGGCAATACCATGCTTGGAAAGCAGGTGCTGATGCACGCTGTCCATGGCCTTCTGGGCATAGCCTTCCTTCACGCCGATGCCAGCCATCACGCAGAAACCCTGGGGCTCGATGAAGATCTTGCCTTCTTCGCATTCGTTGCTGCCCACTTTGTTGGAGAACGCATCGTATGCACGCAGGAACCATTCGCCGTCCCAGCCGTCTTTCAGCACGGCCTGTTCCATATCGGCCTTGGCCTTGGCGGCAATTTCCGCTTCTTCGGCGTGACCGGCCAGTTCGCTCAGCTTGGCATAGTCATCGCTGACAGCCACAAACATACCGGCAATGAACACGGATTCAGCAACGCCGCTGTCGTAGTTCTGCACGGTCTGGAAGCTTTCGCCGGGTTCCAGGGAGAAGCAGTTCAGGTTCAGGCAGTCGTTCCAGTCAGCACGGCCGATGAGGGGCAGCTTATGGGGGCCCAGATGTTCCATGGTGAAATGATAGGAGCGGCGCAGATGTTCGTACAGAGGCGCAGCCAGGCTTTCGTCGTTATCGAAAGCGCACATTTCGTTCAGGATGCTCACGTCGCCGGATTCCTTCACATAGGCAGCGGTGCCGAAGATGAGCCAGAGGGGGTCATCGTTGAAGCCGGAGCCGATATCGGAATTGCCGCGCTTGGTGAGGGGCTGATACTGATGGTAAGCGCTGCCGTCAGGCTTCTGGGTGGCAGCGATATCCAGAATACGCTGACGGGCACGGTCGGGAATCAGGTGCACAAAGCCCATCAGGTCCTGAGAGGAATCGCGGAAGCCCATGCCGCGGCCGATGCCGCTTTCATAATAGGAAGCAGAACGGCTCATGCAGAAGGTGACCATGCACTGATACTGGTTCCAGATGTTCACCATGCGGTCCATCTTTTCGTCGTTGGACTTCACCTGATAGGTGGAGAGCAGGCCGTTCCAGTATTCCTTCAGTTCGGAAAGAGCCGCTTCAAACTGGGCGTCGGTTTCGTACTTTTTGAGCAGTTCGTAGGCGGGAGCCTTGTTGATCACATTGGGAGCGATGAACTTTTCTTCCCGCTTGTTTTCGCAATAGCCCAGCACGAAGATCATGCTCACTTCTTCGCCGGCTTTCAGGGTGTACTTCAGGAAATGGCTGCCGATGGGGCTCCAGCCGCTGGCCATTTCGTTCATGGCGGTGTCTTCTTTCACCAGCTTGGGCATCTGCAGGCTGCCCCAGGGGCCGATAAAGGTAGCCCGGTCGGTATCAAAGCCGGTGAGGGGCTGGTTCACGGCGTACACGGCAAAATGGTTGCGGCGTTCGCGGTATTCGGTCTTGTGGTAGATGGCGCTGCCTTCCACTTCCACTTCACCGGTGGAGTAGTTGCGCTGGAAGTTGGTGCAGTCATCCTGGGCATTCCACAGGCAGAATTCGATGAAGGAATGAACGGAAACCTGCTTTTCTTCGCTGCTTTCATTCTTCAGCACCAGACGGGTCACCAGCGCATTTTCGCCGCGGGGCACAAAAGCGGTTTCTTCAGCCTTCAGGCCATTAAGAGAGGAGGTGATACGGGTATAGCCCAGGCCGTGGGCGCATTCATAAGCGTCCAGCTTGGTCTGCATGGGCATCCAGCCGGGAGCCCAGATGTTTTCACCGTCTTTGATGTAGAAATACTGGCCGCCCAGATCGCTGGGGATATTGTTGTAGCGATAGCGGGTGATGCGCAGCAGGCGGGCATCTTTATAGAAAGTATAGCCGCCGGACGTATTGCTCATCAGGGTGAAGAAATCTTCGCTGCCCAGATAATTGATCCAGGGGCTGGGGGTATCGGGCCGGGTGATGATGTACTCACGGCGGGCATCATCGAAATATCCGTAGCTCATGTCGGGTTCCTCCTCATTTATGGTATGCTATTATAGCATAAAATGCCATCTTTGTTATTATATACTATTTTTTCACCGCTGACAATTCTTTTCTTTCCGGTTTGCAGCAAAAAGGTGACAGATGATGCCGCTTCGTGGTATAATACAGGAGAAATACAAAAGGCAACGGAGGAAAACGGAATGGATCGGCTGTTTTTGAAAAAGACCGCGCTGTTTGAAGGCCTGACGGATGACGAAATTTCCGCCGCCCTTGCCTTTTTGGACGCCCGGGAAAGCGCCTATGAAAAAGGCGATACGGTAAAACCGCTGCACCAGCCCTTCACCCGTTTTGCTCTGGTGATGCAGGGAAGAGTGCAGGTATACACAGATGACCTTTCCGGCGAACAGATGATGATGGCCCATGTGGAAAAAGGCGGCATGTTCGGTGAGTCCCTGAGCTTTCTGCGCAAAGACGAGCCGGTGTATGCCATCGCCGCTTCTCCCTGCCGCATTTTGTGGCTGAGCCCGGAAAATATCCGCCGTCTGCAGCCGAAAAATGCCTTGGAACAGACCCTCATTCACCGCTTTATTGCCAGCCTGGCCAGCCGGGCCCTGCAGATGAACGACCGGATTCAGATCCTTTCCAAGAAAACACTGGAGGAAAAACTGAAGGCCTTCCTTTCCCTCTATCAGATGCGCCGGGGCATGCATTTCACCATCCCTTTTACCCGAACGGAACTGGCCACCTATCTGGGTGTCAACCGCAGCGCCCTCTCCCGTGTGATGAGCCGGATGCAGAAAAAAGGGGTTTTCACCTGCGAAGGCAGGCATTTCACCCTGCATCAGCCGCTGGAAAACTGAAAATAGTAAATAGTGTTGCAAATGCAACACTATTTTTACGTATTTTCCTTTATAATGCAAGTGGCTGAAGAACAGCCGGAAAGAGGAAATGTTATGAAACTGAGCAAAAAGACCCTGATTCTCATCCTGGTACTGATCGTGGTGGTACTGGCCGCTGCGTGGTTTATTTTCCATCCCGAAAAGGCTGCGACCCCTGCCTCCGAAAAAGAACAGGTCACCCTGCGCCTTGGCGGCCTGAAGGGCGCTACGTCCATCGGCATGGTGAAGCTGCTGGACGATGCCGAAAAGGGCCAGACCCAGGTGAATTATGAATACACCATGGCTGCCGCCGCCGATGAACTGAGCCCTCTGATGATCCAGGGCAAAATGGACGTGCTGGCTGTGCCTGCAAATCTTGGCTCCATCCTGTATAACAAAACCGAGGGCAAGGTTCAGTTTGTTGCCGTCAATACCCTGGGCGTTGTGTACATCGTGGAAAAAGGCGGCGAAACCATTCAATCCGTTGCCGATCTGAAGGGAAAAACCATCTACGCCACCGGCAAAGGCACCACGCCTGAATACGCCCTGCGTTATCTGCTTTCCATGCACGGCCTGGATATGGATACCGATGTGACCATGGAATGGAAGAGCGAGCCCACCGAAACCGTGATGGCTATGAAAGCCCAGGAAAATGCTGTGGCCATGATTCCCCAGCCCTTTGTCACCGTGGCCCAGGGCCAGATTCCGGATCTGCATGTGGCGCTGGATCTGACCCGGGAATGGGATGCACTGGATAACGGCAGCATGTTCATCACCGCCGGCCTCATCGTGCGCAAGGAATTTGCTGAGCAGCATCCCGACGTACTGGCCGCCTTCCTTGCCGAATACAAGGCCTCCACGGAATATGTGAATGCAAATCCTGCGGAAGCTGCCGTTCTGGTGGAAAAGTACGGCATTGTGAAAGCCCCTGTGGCTGAAAAAGCCATTCCCTACTGCAACATCACCTACATCGACGGCGCCCGGATGAAGACCGGTCTTACCGGCTATCTCAACGTGCTCTTTGATATGAACCCGGCCTCCGTTGGCGGCAAGCTGCCCGGTGACGATTTCTACTATGGCAATTAAAAAGCTTCTCCAAAGACAATCCGTTCAGCGCGCGGCAGCCGTGCTCTTTGCTCTGCTGGTATGGCAGGCTGCCGCCCTGATGATCCATGATCATCTTTTGCTGGCCTCCCCTATTCAGGTGGCAGGCCGGCTTTTTGCGCTGATTGGAACCGCCGCTTTCTGGCAAACCATCCTCCATACCGGCACCCGCATCGTTTTCGGATTTCTGATGGGTTTTTTTACAGGCATCGCCCTTGCCATCCTGGCTGGACGCTTCAAATGGGTGGAGATGCTGCTGTGGCCTTTTGTAGTTACCATTAAGACCATCCCGGTGGCTTCCTTTGTGATTCTGGTGCTCATCTGGCTTGGCAGCCGGCAACTGTCCGTGTTCATCAGTTTCCTGATGGTATTTCCGGTGATGTACCTGAACACCCTGCAAGGGATCCAATCCACGGATCATAAACTGCTGGAAATGGCAAAAATGTTCCGTCTGTCCGGCGGGCAAAAATTGAAGCATATCTATCTGCCCCATCTGCGGCCCTTCCTTACCGGCGGCTGCAGCATTGCCCTGGGGCTTTCCTGGAAATCAGGCGTGGCGGCAGAGCTCATCGGCCGGCCGGATGCTTCCATGGGCGATATGCTCTACATGGCCAAGGTGCATTTTGACACCAGCGAACTCTTCGCCTGGACCTTTGTGATCATTCTGCTAAGCCTGATGTTTGAAAAGCTGTTCCTCCTGGGACTGAAAACCTGCTTTGACGAGGTGATCAAATGAAAGATATTTATTTCAACAACATCTCCAAATCATTTGACGAAAAACCGGTACTGCAGGATTTCTGCCTCACGTTACCCGCCGGCAGGCGCACCTGCATCATGGGCCCTTCCGGCTGCGGCAAAACCACGCTGCTCAATATCCTCACAGGCCTTGTAAAGCCGGACACCGGCACGGTGGAAAACCGGCCGGACCGCATCGGCATGGTATTTCAGGAAAACAGGCTGTGCGAGGATTTTTCTGCCCTGGAAAACGTACGCATGGTGGCGCTGGACAAGACCGAACAGGCCAGAGCCCTTCTTACCCGCATGGGCCTTGCCGAGGATATGATGAAGCCTGTTTCCACCCTCTCCGGCGGCATGAAACGCAGGGTATCCATCGCCCGGGCACTGCTTTTTGACGCACCGCTGATTGTGATGGATGAACCCTTCAAAGGTCTGGACGAAGATACCAAAGACAACGTTATCCAGACCGTACTGACAGAAACGGAAGGCAAAACCGTCCTTTTCATCACCCATGACGAAGCAGAAGCCCAGCGCTTTGCGGATACTGTAATCACCATGAAACCGCTTTGAAATTTTAAAAAAGCAACGAAGCAGGGGACTGCTCGTCCCCCGTACCCCCTACGGCAGGAGCGGTGCCCCTGCACCCATTCCCGCGAAGCAGTTGTCTTATCGAACAAACACTTTTCCGTGCGAAACGTGAAGAACGACCCAAGCAGGGGCTTATGCAGCCCCTGTACCCCGCACCAGAGGACACCGTCCTCTGGATACCTTTTCCGCGATATAGTGGCATGACAGAACAAACATGTTTCCGCGCGAAGCAAAAGTCAACGAATACCGTAGGGGCGGCCATTGGCCGTCCTTCTTTCTTCATCCTTATTTTCGGAAGACCTGTGATCACACAACGCAAATCAACGTCTCCACGGGCGTAATG
>JAFSGG010000011.1 GCA_017434775.1 Clostridia bacterium | reverse complement strand
CAGCATCAAAGGATAATGCCGCTCATACAGCACGGTCATATATGCCCGGTCATCATCCGATTCGATGGCCATTATTACCATGGGGATCATCATTTGCATCACACCATCCGTTCTTTCTGGTTTCTATTGTATCACAGCAGGCTTCTATTGTCATCCGGAAGAGTTGTTACAAGTGTAAATTATCCCTTCAGATATGTAACGCTTTTCCATGTCCATTCGTTTACAAATAAATGGGAGAATCCCCAAATAAACTGTGGAGACAAGAGGATAAGAAAACAGTAAAGAATTTTTTCAATTTAATACAGCTTTTTTCCTATGAAAATTGATTTCTGAAAAAATTTTCAATTGCCGTTAGTCAAAACATAGCGCTTTCGCGTCTATATAGATGGAAAGATTAACCGACAAATGAAAACTAGTCTAGGATAAAACATTTCTGCAAAACAAATCAAAATGACGGATGCTTTATATTCCTGTCCAAAGAATGTGGCATGACGAAGATAGGGAGGCTTGTGAGAACATGAAAACTATTCCGAAAAAGATAATGAGACATTGGCCAAGGTTTCTTTTGCTTTTTCTGATTCTCATGTTTGTCATGTTGCTTTGTTATCTGGTAGGGCAGGTATATGTTCAAGCAGTCATCAGTGCCAGAGAAATTGAGGAAAATGCCGTAACGCTGGCGGTTCCCACTTCTCCCTACGAAGTGAGCTATATTATGTCCGCCGATTCCACCATACCGGATCAGGTGAATGTCTGGAAGCAAGAACGTGATCCTGTTCTCATAGAAAAAGTCGGGTTGTCCGAAAGTGTCCGGAATGCCGATACCAGCATCAGTTTTGCCGCACAGATAAAGAGCGTCACTCCCGTTGTTCCATCCTCCTTTGATGCATTGCAGCGGGCGTCCGGAAATTATCTGGATGCCGAAAACAGTGCAGCTTTGACCGTAAGCATCCGCAGCATTGAGCAGCGGAACCTGAAAACAGGAAAGGTTCTTCAGGGAAAAATCGAAATGGTGGAAAAGATCTATTATGTGATGGAAGCGGATGTGCTGGAGGTAAACGTACTGAATCCGGATTATGGGCATCCGGCTCAGCTCCAGATTCATAGTACGCTCGTTCAGGAAGATGGCAGCATTCCTTTCGAAGTTGGCAATACATACACGGTTGCAGGCCGCTTTTCCCCATTCCAGCCGCAAAACGAAGCCGAAATGCAAAATCTCTCCGGTGTTCTGTATCTGGAAATCACGGGCTATCCGATCAAAGAACATCTGGCAAAAAACACAATGGGTAAATTGAAACTGGGTGCCCTGCACCAGCCCGAGTACCCGCTTTATATGCAGCCGGATCATCCCGGCAGTGGTTCCATGCTGGATATCCTGCGTTTCAATCAGACCATGCTTGGGTGTACAGGAGTGGACACATTGGATGTCCTTCCGTTCTTTGCCAAAGGAGATGCTTACATCGTTGATGGGCGCTCTTTTACAAAGGAAGAAAGTAAAAATGGTGCCGCCGTCTGCCTGGTTAGTCAATCTCTGGCAAATAAGAACAATCTACAAGTTGGCCAGCAAGTATCGCTTTCTCTCTACCCGGCTACATTCACAGAAAAATATGGTGCAGACGGCGCGCATGCTGCTCTGATGCAAACTTTTCCCATCCCGGAAAAACGAATGGAAAAAGAATATACCATCATCGGCATCTACCAAGCCCCGGAATATGTGAATCTTTTGCACTGCTTTTCGCCCAATACTGTTTTTGTTCCCAAGGCCGGCTTACCGGCTGATGGTCTGCCCGGCGTTTCCTATGCCAATAGTTATTTATTGAAGAACGGAACACAGCAGCAATTCCTGAACGATGCACAGGCCGCCGGCTTGCCATCCGGAACATTTGAAATCATTGAAGATGGATATCTGGCATACAAAGGAAGCCTAAATGCAATGCAAAACGATACGCTCCTGGCCTTGATCGCCTGCTGTATTGTCAATGTTATTGTGTGTTTTTCTGCCCTGTATTTGCTGGACGTTCATTTGAAAAAAGATACTCTGGTTATGAGCAAATTAGGAGCCACCCGCAAGCAGAGAAAAGCGTTCAGATTAGGCTGTACGTTGCCCTTGGTTATTCTGGCTTCATGCCTTGCCTATATCCTCTGCGGTTCCATCTATGAACCCTTACTTGAACGCATTTCCCGGATGTATACCACATCTGCTCCCCGCTTTTCAGAATTAACCAACACCGGGGATCTCCTTTCTGTTACAGGCACCAATCAGCCGCCTATCTGGTTCATCGGTGCAGGTATGCTCCCCTCCCTTACCGCTGCCTTTCTCTTTATCTGCTTCCACAGAAAGGAGGAAAACAAATGAATATCCTGCGCTATACGCTAGTACACATGATCCGCAGCAAAAAGAATACGTTGATTTCCCTGCTTGTGTATCTGGTCATTTTCCTACTGCTGATGTCTTTTCAACAAATGATGTTTTCAAGACAGGATACACTTCTGCGTATGCTGGACACCCTTCAGGTTCAAGGCGTTGTATCCCATCCCGGAGGAGAGAAACCGGATGATCTGAACATGCCGGAAAAAAGCTATCAGGCATTTCTGCCAGATGGACAATATGCTCCGTATTTGAGCGAAGTACGCCTTCGTTCCGCTCACTCCTTTACATTGGATGATATAAACGGTTCCCTTGTTGCAATCACCGATGAAAACGCAGATTATATTACAAGATATCATCCCATTGAATACACCGATTGCATTGAAAATGTCTGGATGTCAGAAGAATGTGTCTGTGTCCTTACAATGGATTTGATGTCCAAGATTCATACAGATGAACACGGCGATGCCTGGATTGATATCAACGGCATGTTTGAATCCAACGAAAGCGGTCCGGAAGCTTTCAACGCTTCCTCCGGCACCTGGACATCTGCGGCACTTGGCATCAAGACAGCGGTTCCTTTGTCCTTGCGGGTCATTGGCACGGTCACAGGCGAAAAAACCATCTTTTGTCCCTTCCGCTATCTGCAAACGGTGAAAGCAGAGAATTCAAACATGGTGCTGCGTGCCAATGCTCTTTCCTTCATTGTGAGGGACAATGATCAGCTTCCTCTCCTTCGGGATATGCTCAGCGAATCATTCATTGCGGTGGATCATGTCAACACATCCGCATCGCAGACATATGCTGTGCTGTTACAGGATGCACAGTTCCTGCAATTGACAAATGAAGCAAACCGCAGTTTACAAATGATGCTGTTCCTCCGCCCCATCCTGTATTTAGCTGCCATGGGTGCCGGCATCATGCTGGTGATGATGCAAATGCGAAGCCGAAAAAAGGAACTGGCCTCCATCCGTTCCATGGGTGCTTCCGCTTTCCACGCAGCACTTTGCTGCCTGCTTGAATATTTGCTCATCTGCCTGCCGGTCAATCTGGCTGCATGTTTAATAGTCTCTTCAGCACTCAGTATTTTCGGCCTGTACATTGGCATTGCATTTATACTGGGGGCCGCAATCAGCATCCTGGTTTTTGCGCACACCCCCCTGGCCCGGCAAATCCGTGAATTGGAGGAATAAGTCATGATCGAAT
This sequence comes from Clostridia bacterium, assembly GCA_017434775.1. GTDB lineage: Bacteria > Bacillota > Clostridia > Christensenellales > Aristaeellaceae > RUG563. The sequence continues at coordinate 29,074 of JAFSGG010000011.1, read as the reverse complement.
TAAGAAATGTATCCTATTCCTATATCGGTAAAAATGTAAGAGTAGATGCCGTCAAATCCATCAGCTGTCATTTTGAAAAAGGTAAATTTTATGCGCTTATGGGCCCCAGCGGCAGCGGAAAAAGCACATTGATGCAATTGATCAATGCGCTTGTACAGCCGACACAGGGCAGTATTCTGTATCAAGGAAAGCCCATTGAAACATTTCGCCCCAACGAATACCGTCTGAAATATGTTTCCCTGATCCATCAGAACTTCTGCCTGCTGCCTTTTCTGAATGTATTGGAAAATGTGCTCTACCCCACTTCCTTGCTGAAAATCAATAAGCAGGAAGCCCGCATACAGGCAATAAAGCAGTTGGAAACATTGGGGCTGGATGCAACATACCACAAACGCATGCCTTCCATGCTTTCCGGCGGTGAACAGCAGCGAGTAGCCATTGCCAGAGCAATGTGTACAGGTGCCCCAGTATTGACCGCTGATGAACCCACCGGCAATCTGGACAGCGAAAACGCCCGGCACATTGCATCTATTTTTTCCCACCTTGCACATGAAGAGAAGAAAACAATCATCATGGTCACACATGATCCCGAAATGGCAAAACAGGCAGACATCGTGCTTCACTTGAAGGACGGAAAATTATTACTCAATCCTTCGGATATGTAATCTTTTTCATGCTTCTTTCCGCCATTTCTTCTGAATCAATCTTCTATCCGCCACCCATCCGGGTGGCGGTTCTGCATCGTATGCATCGATCTCCTTAGCGGAGAAATCATCAGCATTCAAAGCAGTGATGATATGGCAGGATAACACCTTTCGCCCCTCGACCATTACAGAAAAACAATTGTGGCAAGCAGGGCATTTGGATAGCCAAATGCAAAACTACGCCTATATGGACTAGCTTTTTTACGAGAAAAGGGCGCCCACCCAATAGGTAGACGCCCAACGAAAGCATTTCCAAATGTGATACCGATTTGGATTAATGCTTATCAGCTTTATGGTTTGCCAAAGTCTTTCCGGCTTGGCTCTTGGAACTTTTGGACGATCCTTTAGAAGCCAAAGTTTTTCCAGCTTTTCCAACTTTGCCGCCATGATGAACAGCCATATGCTCACATCCTTTCATTATCAATTACGCAGTTCTACAGGACTGATTCTGATAAACCGCTTCATCCAGTTCGTCATCGCTCATTGTCCCGTAAGACCGAGCGTAGTATAGTGGCATTCTCTGATGATACTCTTCAAGGGCTTCAGGATTTTCGCGAGTATACGCTTTAACTTTATCGTATTCCCAATGAGGTGAATTGCGTTCGATGTTTTTCCAAATTACCTGTTTGGGGAGATCGAGAAAAGCAGGTTCCTCTTTTAGACGTTCCAAAATAACTACAAAGAGATACTGATGTGCCTTAAAGAGGAAATTCTTTCGAACCCAACGCTTCGGAACTAACAGCACCTTCCGTCCATTCACCAGCCAATATGGTTCCTGAGATAATGCCCAATCATGACACTCACAATCCCAATAACGGATCGTATGGTAACCATCAGGATTGCAGCCATAGTGTTCCATTTGTTCCGCTGTAAATTGGCTCAGAAGACGGCGCAGTATGTTTGTAAGCAAATCACTCATGCAATCTTCTGCAAAATCTTTAACAAAGACTGGAATATCTTGAATGCGCGAAATGGTCGGGATATCATTCACAAGACGGCATAGCTCATTCAAACTGTTTCTCATTCCCTGCGGCGTTTTTCCTTTTCCGTTATGGCCATTGCCATATCCAAGTCTTGTTTCATGAACCTCATGCGCCTCATCAAAAATCGACGAACCACGCCACCGTGAAGCACGCATCTCACGATACAGTCGATCAGCAAAGTCTGAAAAAGTCATTGCAGCTTCTTGGCTAAACCGATCTTTACCAAATTCGATCAAACATGGATCAATAAACAGTTCTGTGTCCGTATTTGTGGTGATATCTACAAAGTCGAAATTTTTGTGTCCCCGAGGGACTCCCAGGTAGGTGGAAATATTCATTTTTCCATCTCCTTTCATATATAATATCTATAGGAGCATGGACTCGTGGGAGACGCTCAATTTTTCCTCCTTTCCGGCGACTATGGTCTTGAAATCAGCTTCGAATCATGGTAAACTCAATGTGTCGCATCGATGAAGTACCATTCGCTGGGCTTTGTCGTCTTGAGCACCGAGGGAACTCGGTGTTTTTTCGATCCCGTTGTCACATGGGTTTGTTTGACAGCCTTGGATACAAAAGGCGTTCTGACAGCATTTATTATACGATATTGTCTTACATTAGTCAATGCTTGAATGTGAAAAAATCACATTCGTAGCAAAATATACATCGGTAATGCTTGAATATTTCTGTGCCGTGCTTGTTGACAACGGAGAAAACATCACGTATAATAGTGCAGAAGAGAAGAAAGAAGGTGTGATGGCATGCTTATTAATTTTACTGTAAGAAATTTTTGTTCATTTGGACAGGAAGAACGCTTTTCGATGGTTGCAGGAAAGACACGCAATTTCTCTGAACGTACCATTCGTATTCCAAGTGCTAATGTGAAATTAACAAAATTTAAAGCAGTCTATGGCGCGAACGCATCAGGAAAATCAAATTTGGTTCGAGCTATTGATTTTATGCAAAATTCCGTTTTACACGGGATACCCAAAGATACAAACATGAGTTATTGTCGCCTATCGGATATCAATGAGGAACAGCCGTCAAGATTTTCTGTCGAACTTGTTATTAATAAAGTTCGCTATATATATGGCTTTGAAGCTATTCTATCTTCCGGGCAATTTACGAAAGAATGGATGCACGAAGTAAGACAAAACAAATGTAAAACGATTTTTTTTCGTGATACTATTACTGGATACTTTGATGTTGCAACATACATTGACGATATTCAGCTTGCCGAAAGACTAAACTTCTATGCTGATGATGTAAAGTGCGATGGAACTATCCTTTTCCTGCTTGTTATGAACAAGAATAAAGATACTCTCTATGATACTTATTCTGTTTTATCGGCTTACAAAAGTGTATACCACTGGTTCAAATTTAAATTAAGTGTCAACTTCCCTGATGAACCCATAACTCAATTTAATTATTTCTTCGATAGTCAAGGAAGTGCTGCTGCTGAAGAGCTACTGGCACGCTTTGGAACCGGCATTGCTAAAGTACATGTGTGCGACGAACCGATTGAAAAGTTGACAACCCAAATGTCGAAGCATCTTTGGTCCGAACTTACCGATAACTTGACAGAACAGAAAAAACGGTATGCTGAGAACCATCCCGAGCGAGTCCCTGCTATTATGTTGCGTAGCCGAGAAGATCATTCGATGTATATTTTGGAATTGGTAGAAGACGAAATAAAATGCAAGACATTAAAGTTTCAACATCAGCACGGCCAATCACTGTATTCTCTTAAAGAAGAATCCGATGGAACAATTCGTTTGCTTGACCTTCTCGAAGTATTGCTTTCTAATAGCTCTGATACTGTATACATTATTGATGAAGTAAGTCGTTGCCTTCATCCACTGCTTACAAAGAAATTTATTGTTGATTTTCTTTCTCTCGCAGCAGAACGAAACATCCAATTAATTGTTACTACTCATGAAGCTGATCTAATGGATTTAGACATACTGAGACAGGACGAGATAAGTTTTATTAGCAAACGCGACACTGATGGTACATCCAAAATCTACGAACTTGAAAAATTTGGTGCCCGTTTTGACAAGCGTATTCGAAAGGCATATTTGGAAGGAGAGTATGGAGCAATCCCTCAGATGAATGGTAGAAACCTGATTACTCATTCTTCGCAAACAACTCAATAAATAAAAGAATTCACCTCATACATGTTTTTGCAGAACAGGTATGGGGTGAATTCTTCAATAATATTAACTGAAAAGGTTGAGTAAGCACCTATAATGCTGTAATTTCATCGCTTTCCTTCTGGTAGAACAGGAGAACAAAAAGCCACTATACTTAAAAGATAAAAATACCCTTGACAAAACACTTTCTCCTTCGCCATTTTTGTATTTTCATTATGCCCGTGGAGGGCTTGATTATCCTTGTGCATGCACAGGTTTTTCCATAAGAAAGAAGGACGGCCAATGGCCGCCCCTACAATGTTTATTGTTTCTTATTTCGCGCGGAAAGTGTTTGTTCCACTGTTTTGTAATATCGCGGAGAAGGGTGCAGGGGCAATGCTCCTGCCGGGGGGTACAGGGGGCGAGCAGCCCCCTGCTTCGTTTAGTCGTTTGTGCCGCTTTCCATATCCAGAATCTTGCGGAACTGGGTTTCGTACAGGTCACGGTAGATGCCGTTCTGTTCCAGCAAAGCTTCGTGGGTGCCCTGTTCCCGGATTTCGCCGTCCTTGAGCACCAGAATCTGATCGGCCTTGAGGATGGTGGACAGGCGATGGGCGATGACGATGCTGGTGCGGCCCTGCATGAGCACTTCCAGGGCGTCCTGAATGGCGCTTTCGGAAATGGAATCCAGGGCGGAAGTGGCTTCGTCCAGAATGAGGATCTTGGGGTCTTTCAGGATCACCCGGGCGATGGACAGGCGCTGCTTTTCACCGCCGGAGAGCTTCAGGCCCCGGTTGCCCACCATGGTATTGTAGCCGTCGGGTTGCTTGAGGATGAATTCATGGATGCTGGCAATGCGGCAGGCTTCTTCAATTTCTTCCATGGTGGCGTTTTCGTTGGCGTAGCGCAAATTTTCCAGGATGGTGCCGTTGAAGAGGTAGGTGTCCTGGGTGACCACGCCGATGCAGGAGCGGAGATAAGTGAGGTCCATATCCCTTACGTCCACTCCGGCTACCGTCACGCTGCCGGCGAGTACGTCGTAGAGCCTGGGGATCAGGTTCACCACCGTGGATTTACCGCTGCCGGAAGGACCCACAATGGCATACATCTGCCCGGCGGGTACGGTGAAATTGATATCGGTGAGCAGGGGCTTTTCAGGCACATAGGAGAAAGCCACGTGATTGAACACGATATTGCCGCTTTCCACTTTGGGCTTTTTGCCGTCCTTGGGGGACTGGATGGAGTTTTCCTTATCAAAATAATCAAAAATGCGGGTGAACAGGGCCAGAGAACGGGTGAAATCCACATGCAGGTTCAGAAGACTCTGCACCGGGCGGTAGAGCCGGTTGATCAGCGCCACGGTGGCGGTGATGGTACCCACCGTCAGGGTGGGATCAGACTTCATGATGATGAAATAGCCGCCGGCGAAGTAGATAAGCAAGGGGCCGATCTGGGTGAACATGCCCATGATCACATGGAACCATTTGCCGCTGCGCTGTTCTTTCAGGTTCAGCTGGGTTACTTCTTCGTTGACGTTGACAAAGCGTTCGTATTCCTTTTCTTCCCTTGTGAACAGCTTCACCAGCATGCTGCCGGAAACGGATAGGGTTTCGTTCACCAGCTGGTTCATTTCGTCATGCTTGGCCTGGCTTTCGGAAAGCAGCTTCCAACGGGTTTTGCCAACGGAACGGGTGGGCAGAATGAGCAGCGGAATCACCACAATGCCCACCAGTGCCAGCTGCCAGCTCATGGTGAAGAGGGCCACCAGGGTGGTGACCACCGTGGCAATATTGCTGACGATACTGGTCAGGGTGCCGGAAATCACGGAGGATACACCGCCGATATCGCTGTTCATGCGGGTGACGATATCGCCCTGCTTTTCGGTGGTAAAGAAGGAATGGGGCATGTGCTGCAGATGATCGTACATCTGATTCTTCATATCGAAGATGATGCGCTGGGAAATCCAGGCGTTGATGTAGCTTTCCAGCACGCCGATCACCTGGCTCACCGTCATGGTGACAAAGGCCGCAAGCAGCAGCTGGATGAGATTTGCCATGGTGCCATCTTTCACCAGCGCTTCGTCCACGATTTTACCGGTGATGATGGAAGGCAGCAGGCCGATGGCAGCGGACAGAAGGATGGCTGCAAACACCAGCAGGAATTGCTTCCAGTAGGGTTTCAGATAGGAAAGGATACGGAAAATCAGTTCTTTGGAAATTTTCGGCATGTTTTCTTTTTCGTCATCCGTCAGAAAACGGCTGGGTCCGCGAAAACGCTGCATGTGGATCCACCTCTCTTTGGCAAATAAATCGTCTTTATTGTACCAAAACGTACTGCTGTTGTAAATAAACCCAAAGAAAAAGTTTGCGATTGTTCATGTGTTGGTTCATGGAATTGGGTGTGTTCATTGACAAAGGGAAATGATTCCTGTATAATTTTTTCTGTTCAGTGTACAAGGAGGATAACGATATGAAACAGTATAAAAAGTGGATGGCAGCCCTGCTGCTGGTTGCAGTGATGATTTCTCTGACCGCCTGCGGCGATCAGAAAGCAGAAGCAAAACCCACTGAAGCCCCCAAGCTTGCCGTGCATCCCATTGTGGGTGTGTGGGTGCAGGACAGGGAACAGATGATGCAGAGCGTTTCTCAGGAAGAATACGAAGCCAATAAAGAATTGTATGATTCTTCCGAAGTGGCGATGGAATTCACTGCCGACGGTACATTGTATATGTACATCAAGGCCGGTGATATGTCCGATACCCGAGAAACTACCTATACCGTCAGCGGCAATCAGCTGGCTTTCGTGGGCACCTCCGGCACATATACCATCGAGGGGGATAAGCTGACGTTGGTGCAGGGCGGCATCAGCATTACCTATACCCGGAGAAAGTAAAAAATCAGGAAGGCGGCAACGCCTTCTTTTCTCTTTGCATTGACAAATGAAAGCCGCAGGCATATACTGAAAAAAAACAACATAGGAGGAAATGCAAATGAAACCGAATAAAAAATGGATGGCTGTTTTGCTGCTGGTTATAGTGGCGCTTTGTCAGACGGCCTGCAGCGAAACGAATGTGGAAGCTTCTCAAACCACGGAAAATAAGGAATTGCTCTTAGATACAAAAACGGAACAAAATCCTCTGTTTGGTTTGTGGAAATTGAATGGTGTTCCTTATGGTGCTGAAGAAGGAACTGAATGCTACTATGAATTCGGAGCAGATTATGTGGCAAAGACAAAAGTAGTGCTGAATGGAATTATCATTAGAGAAAATGCTTCAAAATATACTATTGAAGGAAATAAACTTCAGTTTGAAATGGAAAATAACGCTCATTTATTTAGCATTGAAGGAAATGTCATGACAATTGATGTGGAAAGTAAAGGAACATCGTTCATGATTCTAACAAAGGAAGAAGCCACAGCTACTGAAGCGCAGCAGTCTACTATTGTTGGCTTGTGGGAACTTGACATGGATGAAGTTTTGCTGGCCAGCGGTGTATTGCCTGAAGATCTGGAAGAAGAAAAGGTAAATAGCGGTAATATGAGCGGGCGCTTTGAGTTTATGGCAGATGGAAGGGTTATCTGCGAGGAAACGATTTTTGGCGTATATCAAATTTCAGAATCAACTTATTCCTTGGACGGAAACCAATGTACAATAGATAATGTTGCTACAGTTGAATATGTCCTGGAAGGAAATGACAGATTAATTCTGAAAGATGATTCAAATTTGCTTATCTTCAACCGGATTAAGTAAGAATGACAGAAGAAGGCGGCAACGCCTTCTTTTTTTGTTTGACAAAGGGTAGAAGGATGCGTATACTGAAGCGTAACAAAAGAACATGGGAGGCAACAGACTATGAAACAGAACAAAAAATGGGTTGCAATTATCCTGTTGATTGTGGCGGCCTTTGCCCTGACGGCCTGCGGCGAACAGGAGGAAGCAACCCCCGGCGGTTCCGATACGGCGCTGGTGGGCGTGTGGGCAATGGAAAAAGAAACGCTGATGGATTTTGTGGGCTTGACAGAAGAAAGCTATGAACAGGCAATGGAACAGCATGGAAACATTGGAATGAGTTATGAGTTTACTGCGGACGGGAAGCTGTATTTATATAAAATTACCGGCAGTGATAAGCAGCTTTTTTTGGAAGGTGTTTATACCGTGGACGGCAATCAGATTATCGTGGACAATGAAGCGGTGGCCTATAAACTGGACGGCAATAAGCTGACGATTGAGGGCGGTACCCCCTTGCATCTTATCCGTCAATGATGCATCCGGAAAGGGATAGTACTTTCTTATCAATTGACAAAACAGCTGTATTGGGGTATAATGATTGTACCAAATTATAATTGGAGGAAAAACAAATGAAACTGAACAAAAAACTGGTAGCCCTTCTTCTTCTGGTGGTTATGGTGTTCTCCCTGGCAGCCTGCGGCAGCAACAACAGCATCGTTGGCGTATGGAAGATGGATATTGACGCTATCCTGCAGATGGCCGGCATGAGCGCAGAAGAATACGAACAGGTGAAAGCCCTGGTTGGCGCCATGGAAGGCACCATGGAATTCAAGGCTGACGGCAAGATGGTGATGACCATGACCATGATGGGCCAGAGCGAAACGCAGGAAGGCACCTACAAAGTGGAAGGCGATAAGATCACCCTGGACGGCGGCTCTCCTGCCACCTTCAAGATCGACGGCAACAAGCTGACCATCACCGAAAACGGCATGAGCCTGACGCTCACCCGCAAGTAAAGAATTTAAAAGAAGGCGGCAACGCCTTCTTTTTTTGTGCCGGAAAACAAGTTGACAGCGGACAAAAATCATCGTATAATAGACAAGGATTGATACATACGGGAGGAACATAAGCATGAAACTGAGCAAGAAACTGGCTGTTATTTTGGTATTGGTTGTTTTGGCATTTTCCCTGACTGCTTGCGACACCAAGGAAGCTGCTCCTGTTGAAAAAAATACGTCCATCGTGGGCGAATGGAAGATGGATCTGGATGTCCTGAATGCATTTGCCGGTGTGAATACGGATAACTTTGGCGATATCCTGTATCTGGTGGAAGATCTGTCTGTTGTCATCGAATTCACCGATGATATTGTGACCGCTGCCCAGGATGCCGAAGCCGCTGCCCAGGAAGCAGAAGCTGTTGCTGCCCAGGCAACGGAAGAAGAAGCTGCCGCCGCCCAGGAAGCTGCCCTTCAGGCCCGGGCTGCTGCTGATGAAGCCGCCGCTGCCGCTGCTGCCCAGCAGGAGGCTGCCAAGGCCCCCGGTGCTGATTTTACCCAGACCGGCAAGATGCTCATCAAGGTGACCGCCAACGGCGAAACCGTGGTTTCCGAAGAAGCCTACACCGCTACTTATGAAGATGGTAATTACCGCGTGAGCATCGGCGGCGCCGAGCCCAACTTCTTCCGTATTGAAGACGGCAAACTGACCATTGTTACCCACGAATAAATCCTTTTTTCAAATTGTAAAAAGAGGGCGTAAGCCTTCTTTTTCTATGTGGAAGCCATTGACACGGAAAATAAACAATCGTATAATAAACACAGCGAAATGCTGCCTGTAAAGGCGGTGATGGAAAGATTTGGAGGAAAGAAAAATGAAAAAGACCATGCGTATTTTTGTGCTTGCAGTGGCCCTGATGCTGGCTCTGTGCTGCTCCGCCCAGGCGATCACCCAGAGCGAAATCCAGGGTGTGTGGGATGTGGACGTGAAGGAACTGCTTATTTCTCAGGGCCTTGAGGCTGCTGACGTGGAAGCTCTTCTGGCGATTGTTGATATGAGCATGACCATCGAATTCACCGCGGATCAGAAAATGATCATGAAGACGGATGCTGCCGGCGAAGTGAGCACGGAAGAATATGCTTACACCCTCACCGGTGATTACATTGTGGCGGACGGCAACATGCGCTCCACCCTCAAGCGCACCGGCAACGAACTGACCATGAAGGACCCCGACGGTACCACCATCGTGATGACCCTGCATGGCGCCGGCGCTGCCCCCGTTGTTCCTGCTGCCGATAACGGCATTGTGGGCGTGTGGGATATTGATATCATGGCTGTGATGAAGATGAGCGGCGCTTCCGATGAAGAAATTGCCGAAATGGAACCTTTGATGGGTCTGATGAGCGCCACCATGGAATTCACTGCCGATGGCCGCTGCATCCTGGTGGCCACTGCCATGGGTCAGGAAGTCAGCCGCCAGGAAGCTCCCTATAAGGTGTATGGCAATACCATCGAACTGGAAGGCGATCCTGCCACCTATGTTCTGGAAGGCAATACCCTGACCATCACCGAAAGTGACATTACCATGACCCTGACCCGGAACACCACCGCCGAACCCACCGTCACGCCTGTTGCTCCTGCTGCCTCTGCCGGCAGCGTTGTGGGCGTGTGGAAGCTGGACGTGCTGTCTGTGCTGGAAATGAGCGGCCAGATGTCCGCTGAAGAACTGGAAGAAGTGAAGCCCCTCATCGCCCTGATGAGCGCCACCATGGAATTCACCGCTGATGGCCGCTGCATCATGGTGGTGAGCGCCCTGGGTGAAGAAACCAACCGGGAAGAAATGAGCTATTCCGTTGAAGGCAACACCCTGTACATGAACGGCTCCCCCAATCAGTTTGTGCTGGAAGGCAACACCCTGAAGATCAATGGCGCCGGCGGCATGGACCTGACCCTGACCAAGTAATTTCCGTTGTTTTCAAATGCCCTGCTTCTGCAAAAGAGGCAGGGTTTTTGCATGAAAAGGGATGGACAAAGGCGTACAGGGCCGCTATAATAGAAGGAACGAACGATAGGAGGAAGGGGAATGCAGAATATGAAGCAAAAACTTTTGCATGTGTTGATTATGGTATTGGCCGTGGCTGCCGTGGTGGCCGGCGTGGCCCTCTTTTCGGATTGGGTAGCTCCTCAGGAAGATACGGCTCCTCTGGCTACGGCGGTTGCAACCAGCCCGGTGCAGAATGAGCCGATGGATGTGAATGAACCGGTTGCAGATGGCGCTGACGCTGCGCCTGTGGAAGTAACGGTGGTTGTTCCTGCTGAAATCAAAGATTTGATCGAGCACTCCGGCGGAGAAGATGCAACCGTTTCCATGTATGTATACGAGACGGATTCGCAAACGGGACAGCCTGTCTTAAAGCTTGTTGATGGTACTCTGGATATGCAACTGTTGGATCTGATGGGCGGCGAAGAAGTGACGGAAGCTACCATTATCGGCCGCTGGCAGATGACCCCGGAATGTGCGGCTGAACTTTATGGCTTTGGCGATGTGTTCTGCGTGTTGGAATTGACGGAAGACGGCACATTTACCTATACTTTAACCGTGATGGACTATAATGATACACATACCGCTACCTATACGGTGGAAGGCAATACGATCATCGTGGACGGAACGGCTGCGGAATATATGCTGGATGGGGATCGTCTGACGATTAAGGCGGGTGGCGTTGAACAGATCTTTGCCCGGATGAAATAAGATGCAACAAAAAAAGCAGAGGAATGCCCTCTGCTTTTTTGTTTTCGGCGGTGCGGATTGGGTGACAAAAATATGGCGGATGGGCTTGAAGGATAAAAACTTGTATGGTAAAATAAGCACAAGGATACAAACTGGCGGCAAAGGCCGCGAAGGATGGGAATGAAGGATGCTGAAATCGCATATTTTTCTGGTGGGCATGTCCGGCGCAGGTAAAACCAGCCTGGGAAAAAAGCTGGCGCAGAATTTGAATGTGCGTTTTGTGGATACGGACCAGAAGGTGCAGGAACTGATGGGCGGCCTGACGGTGAATGAAATTTACGCCACGCTGGGGGAACCCTTTTTCCGCAATGCGGAAACCGGCATCCTCATCAGCATGGTGGGCCAGCCGCCCTGCATTATTTCCACCGGCGGCACCGCAGCCACCAACCCGGATAATGTGCTGATTATGAAGAATCATGGGGTGATCATCCATATTGACCGGCCGCTGGATCAGATTCTCTCCGATATCAAGATGGACCGGCGGCCCACCCTGGCTGGCGGCACCTATGAAGACGTGATCGACCTGTATAACCGCTGCATCGGCCACTATAAAGCGGCGGCGGATTATCGCTTGGATAATTCCAAGGGCTATGTGCTGGGGGTGCGCAATCTCACCGAAATGGTGGAAAACCTGGAATGGTGAAAGTGGCGCACGGGTGGGTGAAAAAACGTCTGATGAAAGCAAAATATTTCTAAAATAATACAAAAATGTATCAAAACGAAGAAAAAGTGGGTGAATATGCCCACTTTTCTTTTGGCGCAGGGCAGCCTGAAGCGTCAGGATGGAATTTATCCGGCGTTGCAGCCGGGGAAGCGTTGTGCTATAATGGATACAAGAGGTGAATTTCATGTGTTTAGGTGCTTTTAACAGGGCTCGCGCTGCCCAAGGCTTTGCTCCGCACAGGGCTTGAACCGGACGGTGTGTGTGCGGAGCGGTGCCCCCTGAAAGGGAATACCGTCCGGCAGGCTTTGTGCTGCTTACATCATCATGAAAAAGTAAGGAGCAAAAGCGATGAAAAAGAATCATTTGGCGTGCGCATCCCTGCGCCCGTTTCTTTGGCTGTGGTCATCCCAGGGGATTTCCGCCATGGGAACAGCCATGACAGAATATGCCCTGGTAATCTGGGCGTATGAACAAACCGGAAAAGCCACCAGCTTAACCCTGTTGACCCTCTGCTCTTTTTTGCCCACCATTCTGTTCCGCTTTATTGCCGGGGCAGTGGCGGACCGCTGGAACAAGAAAGGGATTCTGCTGGCGGCGGATGGATTTTCCGCCTGCGGATCGCTGGTTATTTTGCTGCTCTATGCATCCTCTGCCCTGACGGTCGGATGGCTGTATATCATCAATTTTCTGCTGAGCCTGATGAATGCGTTTCAGGTGCCGGCGGCGTATGTGGCCACCAGTCTGCTGGTGCCCAAGGAATATTACACAAAAACAGGCGGCCTTCAGGCGGCATCCGGTGCACTGATTTCCATCCTGTCCCCGGTGCTGGGCAGCGTACTGGTGGCAACAGGCGGGCTGGAAGCCGTACTGATGGTGGATCTGTGTACCTTTGCCATTGCATGGATCACGCTGCTTTTCCTGCCCATTCCATCGCTGAAAATGGAGGGGCAGCCGGGAAAGGAATCCCTGTGGCAGAACATCGGCGCAGGGTTTCGCTTCCTGAAAAAACAGCCGGTGCTTTTGCGGCTGATTTTGTTGATTGCCTTTGTGAATTTCCTGGCCAAGCTGGGACCGGACGGACAGATGCCGGCCTTCATCCTCAGCCGGACGGAGAATAATCAGAGCATTCTGGGGGCTGTGCAATCAGCTATGGCCCTGGGGATATTGGCCGGTGGCAGCCTGATGACCCTGCTGAAGACCACCGGGAACGATACCCGGCGGATCCTTGTTTTCTGTATGTTGATTTTCCTGACCGGAATTTTCCTGGCGGTGAGCCGGAATGCGGTGTTCTGGTGTGTTTTCGCGTTCCTGCAGTATCTGTGCGCAGCGATCATGAATGTGGATTGGGGCGCCAAAATGCGGACGGCCGTGCCTGTGGAGATGCAGGGCCGCGTGTTTTCCACCCGGGATACCATCCAGAATGGCACCATTCCTCTGGGGCTTTATCTGGGCGGTTTTATGACGGATCGGGTATTTGAACCCATGATGGCCAAGGATGCTGCCATCCGTTCCCTGTTTCTGCCCCTTGTGGGCGATGGGCAAGGGGCCGGCATTGCGCTGCTTTTCCTGCTGGTATCGGTTGCCGGTTTTGCAGTGTGTGCCCTGTGCATCAAAACCCCTTCTTTTCAGGAAAGAAGGGACTAAAACATCTTGAAAGAAGAGCAGTTCCGTGAACGGAGCTGCTCTTTTTTCATACTTTTCGCCAGGGGAAACGCATTTCGTGGGTGCGATGATCGGGAACAAGCGCGGCCCAGCCGTCTTTCAGCTTCTCGCCGTCCAGGGTAGCAAAGGGTACATCCGGAGAGGCTGTGAGGTGGAAGGCGGTATTTTCCCATTGGTACACCAGCGTGAATTCTTCTGCGTTCTCCATGGGGCAGGGAACAAGGCGCACCTTGTTTCCCCGCTTTTCAAAGCCCAGCAGATGAGTGAGGATGGCATAATACAGCCAGGCAGCGCTGCCGGTGTACCAGCTCCAGCCGCCCCGGCCCCGGTTTTCCCCGGCGTATACGTCGCCGCACAGCACATAGGGCTCCAGCCGGTAGCGGCGAAGTTTCTCTTCCGTATCGGTATGGAAAAGGGGCAGGATATCCCGGGCCATCTGCCAGGCCAGGCGGCTTTCGCCCACGTTGCACAATGCCATGATCAGCCAGGGTACGGCATGGGTGTACTGGCCGCCGTTTTCCCGTACCCCCGGTACATAATGGCCGATGTAGCCGGCTTTTTCCACCGGCGTAAAGGGCGGATCCAATAGCAGCACCATGCCGTCCTCTTGTTTGTACAATTTTTGCACGGCCTGGGAAAGAGCTTGCCGGGCATGATCCCGGGGGGCACCGGCAAGGCAGGCGAAGGCCTGGGTGATCAGGTCAATCCGGGGCGGATGGGTATGGGGACCGGCCAGAGGTTCGCCGTCTTTGTACCAGGCGCGCAGATACCATTGCCCCGTCCAAGCACTTTCCAGGGCTGTAAGAAGGGTTGTACGTTTTTGCATGTATTTTTGCGCTGTTTCCGGGGAACACAGGGGAGAAAACATCCGGTACACCAAACACAGGAAAAACCCCAGCCATACGCTTTCGCCTTCCACTTTGTCCATGCCGTCGTTCCAGTCGCCGCTGCCCATCAGGGGAATGCCGTGAGAGCCGAGATTCACGCTGGCAATAGCCAGCAGGCAGTGTTCCATCAGGGAGGCGGTGTGCCGGGATATTTCCGGGGTTTCGTAACGGTCGTGTTCGTTTTCCTTTAAGGGAGGAGAGAGAAGGAAAGGTACCTGTTCCGAAAGGATTGCTTCATCCCCGGTGATCTGCACATACACAGCGGCGAGGAAGGGCAAAAACAGTTTGTCATCGCTGATGCGGGTGCGAACGCCGGTACGGGGCGGATGCCACCAGTGCTGCACATCCCCTTCCGGAAACTGATGGGCAGCAAAAAGCAGCAGATGATCCCGGGCTTTTTCCGGCTGTGTATGCAGGCAGCAGAGCAGATCCTGCAATTGATCCCGGAAGCCGAACGCACCGCCATCCTGATAGGGGCCGGTGCGGCCCATCAGCCGGGCAGAGAGGGTTTGGTAAGGCAGCCAGCGGTTCATGTACACACAAAGCCAGGGCGCAGCGCCAAAGAGCAAGAGTTTTTCCAATTGCTGCTGCCAGAATACCTGGGTGCTGCGAAGAAAACCGGCCGGGCTTTGCTGCAAGAGAGCGGCGGCCAGGCAGACGGCCTCTTCCTCCTGCTGCGCCCAGCCAAGATACAGGGGGATGGACTGGCTTTTACGGCGCCCAAGAAAAATGCGGCAGCGCAGAACGACGGTGTTGTTTTGGATAGATGCTTCTTCTCCCTCCGGCATGAACACAAAGGCGCAGCCGGGGAAAGCGATGCTTTGGGCAAGGATCATCTGCTGCCCCGGCCGTTTGTGCAGAAGACAGTTCCTTGCAAAATGCAGGGTGCAGGTGAGGGTAAGGGAGCGGTTTTCTTCCGCCTGCAGGGTGATCAGCCGGAGACCGGATGGCCGTTCCGGGTGACTGCAAAGGGTCAGTTTTGCTTTCACGCCAAGGGGCAGGGAATGATATTCCGTTACCCCGGGCTGGTGGAAACACAAGCCGCCGGTCAGGGAGAAAGCATGGCCTTCATCGTCCGAAAGGGTATACATTTCGGCGCATTCGGGCCGGTGCACGTCGGCTGCTTTCCGGGTAAAGCGGTTCAGGTGGCTGTTATCGCAGAAGGAATGAAGGATGGCATTTTCACACACCAGGGTGCCAAACCGCTGCCCAATCAGCAGATTGTGCCAGGGGGCAGGGGTGGGGGCAAAGATGCAGTAATCCCCTTCCTCGGTGAAGCCGCCGCAGGGGTTTTGACAGGCGAGCGGCGGAGGCAAGGGTGCTGCGCCGGCCGGCGGCACAGGCGCAGAATGCGGCGGTGCCGGCAGGGCAGCCAGCTGTTCGGAAAGAGGAGCGCCGCTTTTCAGATACAGCCGGCTCATGGGTTTTATTTGAATGGCCTCTGCCTCTTTTCCGGCTGTGATCACAATCCGCTCCCTGCAGCCGTGCAGGCTGTCCATCACCTCCCGGACGGCTGTTTGTACCGGGGTCAGGTATTTTTCTGCGCCTTCATCGCATACAAACAGGAGCACCGTTTTCACGCCGCTTTCTTCCATCAGGATATGCGATAGCAGGGCATGGCGGATCAGGGGTTTATCCGCTTCTTTCAGGTATACGGTGCAAAGGGGCTCCCGGCCGGAAATGCCGTTTCGCCACAGGCTATCAAGGGAAGGGGCAGCCTGGGTTCCGTGCGATAAGAGCGTGCCAAAGCAAAGCGCCCCCTGCATTTTCATGTAGAGTGGGATCGATTCTGCTTTGATTTGCAAGAATTGCAGTGTCATGGCGGCCTTTTCGGCAGCCAGCATCAGCGCAGCTTCCGGCAGTAGCTGTCTGTTGGGCGGGATATCCGCTTCCAGGGCGTATTCGGCAGTAATGAACTGCAAATGAACGCTTTCTCCGGGACGCAGGCGAATAAGCCCCCGCAGGGACAGGCAGGGAGCGATGGTGGCCCCGGTGCGGAAGCGGCATTTTTCAGCGGGTCGGGTGGTTTGCTCCGGGGAATCATAGGTGCCTTTCCGGCCCAGAAACAACAGCCGGTCTCCTTGCCGCCGGAGGCTCTGCACCGGCCCCAGCAGCCGGTGGAGAAGCAGGGGCTGTACTTTGTCTGATAGCCTGCGGCAAAGGATGCCGTCGTCGCCGAAGGGTTCCGTCAGGATGGAAAGATCCCGAAAATGGGGATGGGCAGCATCTTCAAAATAGCCGGTACGGGCCGTTTCCAGAAAGGAGATCACTTCCAGCTCCGCATCCAGGGTGTTTCGGTTGGTCAGCCGGATATCAGCCACGGCATGGCCGTTTAAGGGCAGCACAAAAAAGCGCATTTCCCCCTCTGTATGGAAAGCATGGAGGGGCATGCGGACGCAGCCGTTTTCAAAAAGCAGATTGCCCTGCGCCTGCGGGCGGATGCAGGCGCCCGTCTGCACATTGCGCAGGTAAAACTGAGGGCCGCAGGGCGCATCCGGGAAAAAGCGGGTCCACAGCCTGTCGTGGCTGAGGAGCACGCCGTTTCCCTGATGGTTGATGAGCCAGCAGGTGCCGCTTCCGCTGAGTGCGTGGGCATCCATGGGCTTGGCCGTCCATCTGAAATCAGGAACGGACGGAGAAGGCGGGGGGAGTGCAGGCAGTGCCGGGGACAGGGGCGGCAAGGACTGCTTCCCTTCGCAGAGCAGATAACTGTATGCCCGGGCGGCGGCTGGCTGCATAAAATGGCGTACCAGGGAAAAGGAAGTGAGCAGATTGCATCCGGCACATAATATCATCCCCTGATGGTGGGCCATATGGCTTTCCACCAGCCTGGGCATTTGTTCCAGCCGGGTGGGGGTATAGTCCGCAGCTTCATACAGCCCGTCTTCCGAATACCAGGAAAGCCGCCGCATCCATTTGAGATTGCGGATGGCAGCCCTTGGAAAGAAGGGCAGGGCAAGCATGGAAGCATAAGGGGCAATCACATGGCCGCCGGAGCGGCCGGAAAGGGACAGGGAGGGCAGGCCGAAAGTGCGGTACTGGTACTGCATTTCCGTGTCAAAGGCGTAATAGCCGCTTTCGCTGATGCCGAAGGGTCGGTTTTTCTCGTGGGCGATCTGGGCACGGACGGCGCTTGTGCAGCCATCATGGAGCAGGGTGTTGGGGTACAGGGGCATGAGCAGCAGGGGCATCAGGTATTCAAAGGCCGTGCCGCCCCAGGAAATGAGCGCTGCACCGCCGCCCCGGCGCACGGTCTGCCTGCCCAGGGAAAACCAGTGCTTCAAGGGCACCTGCCGCTGCATCACGGCGATAAAGGAAGTGAGGCGGCATTCGCTGGCCAAAAGATCATAATGGCTGGGAGCGTGGGTGTTTGCTTCTGCATCAAAGCCGATAAAAAACAAGGAAAGGTCTGGATCATAGAGTTTTCGGAAATTCATTCCCTTTGCCAGATGATCCAGCCTTTCCGGCAGGGAATGAAAGGCATCGCCCAATTCCGTCAGATGGGCGCGAACCCCTTGGGCACAGGCCATCAGGCAGCCGCAGAGATTGCCGGAATCCACGGTGGAAACAAACTTGGGCGACAGAGGATTCAGGGTATTCAGATCATACCAGTTGTAGAGATGGCCTTGCCATTTTTCCATCTTTTCCAGGGTTTCCACGGTATCCAGCATGCGGCGCGCCATCTGGGCGGAGGTGATGATGCCCATCTCCCGGGCGGCCAGGGCGGACAGAAGATACAGGCCGATATTGGTGGGGGAAGTGCGCAGGGCCGGGCCTTTTTCCGGGTTCAGCTGCACATTATCCGGCGGCAGGAAGAAGGTGCGGCTGTGTACATGCTTTTCAAAAAAGTGCCAGGTATCCCGGCAGAGGACGCGTACGCTTTCTTTTTCTTCCTCTGTTAATTCCGGCAGCGTGCGTTTTGGCTGATCCATGAAGGGTACCAACAGGGGGGATACAAGCCACAGTGCGCCCGGAATCAGCGCAGGCAGCACACCGCCGGGCAGAAGGGACAGGATGAGCATGAAAAGGCCGCTTGCCAGCATCACGGCGGTGCTGGGAATATTCAGTCCCATGCTGCTTTCTGCCTGGGAGGCGGTCACCCAGGAAAGCAAATTTTTCCGGCTGATGAACAGCCGGTATACCGCACGGCAGGCGGCGTCCAGCTGAGTCAGGGCTTTGCCGGGCAGGGTGATCAGCCGCCGCAGCAGGCCGCGGAAGGGGTAGGGAAGCCCCAACAGCATGAGAAAAGGGTTTTGCAATAAAGCACCCACAAGCATCAGAATCATCTCACTCAGGGGTACCAGGGAAGAACGCAGATTATCATATATTTTCCATCGGGACAGGAGAGAAAGGGATGTATCTTTCAGAAAAGGCAGCAGCTGCCAGTCGCCCCGGGTCCAGCGATGCAGCCGTTTTTGCCAGCCGGAAACCCGGGTGGGCTGGGTGTCAAAGAGCACAATATCTTCTGCCATGGCGGCCCCGGCCAATTCCCCTTCGATCAGATCGTGGCTGAGGATGCGGCCGGATGGCAGTTTTTCTTTGGTGGCGGCAAGGAATTCTGCCGGGCGGTAAATGCCCTTGCCGGTAAAGGAACCCCGGCCAAAAACATCCTGATACACATTCTGGACGAAGGTGTGGTAGCTGTCCACTGCGCCGGATGATGTGAAGAAAGCCTGGGTGCGTGTACGGATATCCATTTGCAGGGTGGCCATCCGGGGCTGAATGACGTTGATCCGCCCCTTTTGCAGGGGATGGGCAAGGGCACCCTGCAGTTTGGCTGCAGCGCCAGGGGGCAGAAAGGTATCCGCATCCAGGGTGATGACGGTATCATAGGCATTTTTCAGGCGGTTCAGGGGATGGGAAGCATAGAAGAATTCATCCGGGCATTCGGCACCGGTCAGCAGCAGATTCAGTGCTTCCAGTGCACCGCGCTTGCGTTCCCGGCCGGTGAAAAGCTGCTGCTTTTCGTCCCATCTGCGCTGCCGGTGCAGGTAATAGAAGGTACCGTTTTTCTGCCGGTTCATTTCTTCCACAGCGGCGGCTGCCATGCGGCAGGTATCTTCATCTTCCGCAGACAAATGCTGGGCACTGTCCGCAAAATCCCCCAGCAGCATGAAATGAGCGTGGGGGGTAGCGGCGCGAAGGATTTGCAACTGACGGGCCATCTGAAGGGCTTGTTTTTCATCGGTGAGCAGGGTGGGCACCACCACCAGCAGACGCTCCTTTTCGATGTACCGCTTTTGCAGCCTCGGCAGCATCCGGGGCGGATACAGGCGGCGCAGCAGACGGTAATACAGGCATCGTGTATGTTCAGAAAAGGCAAGCACGGCGAAAGGAAAAAGCAAAACAGGTGCTTTCAGCAGGAAAAACAGCAGGGCAAATAAACCGGCTGAAAGAAACAGCGGCAGCAGATAGCGGATGGTTTTCCGGCGGAAATTTTTGGGGAAAGCGGTTTTCATCAGATAAGCGGCGATTTTTTCCGGCTGCTCCGTCAGGTAATACCCCGCTTCCTTTTCCGCCCCTTCCTTGCCTTCGGTGAGGGTCAGGGCAGCCCGGGCAACGGCCGTTTCGGAAAGGTTCCATTTCCGGGCAATATGGCACACGCAGGCGATATAATACCGCCTGCTTTCCCTGTCCATCCGGCGGTAGGTTTCTTCTTTGCGCAGCACCTGCGCCACCGCAGACAAATGTTCCTGCAGGGTATCCATGGGCAGACGGGGCAGGGCGTGCAGGGCCTGGATGAGCAGCGCCGTTTCCTGATGGCATTGAAGAGCCGCTGCTTCATCCATGGGCTGCATGGCTTTTTCCATTGTATCCGAGAGCTTTTCAAACAAGGCGCAGGCAATTGCCTGGGACAGGTAATCAATTTCCCGGGTGAGGGGCTCCGCATCTTCGTAACAGGCCCGGAAGGTGCGCAGAATGCCGCCCGGAGTCAGGGGCAGGGCGGAAATGATCTGCCGGGCAGCCGAAAGAAGACGGGGCACTTTTTCGCGGAATGGCAGAAGCGGACAGGCGTTCAATTCCCGTCTGAGGGATAAAAAGCGGTTGTGCAGAAAGGCTGCGTCATCAGCCATTGCCTGCAGAGCGCCGCTTGTGTTTTCCCGGGATACAGCCGGATGCTTCATCAGCCGGAACAGCCGTTTCTGAAACGCCATGGGGGCCTGCAGCCGCCTTGCAGAAGGGAAAAAGGGAAAAGGCATAAAAAAACCTCCGGACACATGATTTTTTGTTAGTGTGTGCGGAAATGCCAAATAAATTACTGGAATTTTTGCCGGGAGTATGGTATAATGAAAAACAGAGAAAATCAAACAACGCATAAAGGAGGATGAATAAAACCGTGTGGTACAATCCACCTGATGCACAGGAGCGTGACCGGTTTCATGCCGGTTACTCTGAAAGAGCGTATGAATATCTGGGAGCACACCCGGTGTGGCAGGATGAAAAGCTGCACTGGCATTTTGCCGTGTGGGCGCCCAATGCCATCAAAGTATGCCTGACTGGGGAATTTTCGGGTTGGGAAGCAGAACGCTACCCCATGGAAAAGCAGTATGACGGCATCTGGGAATTGCGGCTGCCGGCCTCTGTTTTTTCCGCGGAAAGCGACCCGGAAAAATACAATTATCCCGATGCGGATGAAAAACTGAAAAGCTACAAGTATGCCATTTTGGGAGCCGATAACGTATGGCATTACCGGGGCGATCCCTATGGTTTTTCCACCGAATGCCGGCCCAATACAGCCAACCGGCTGTGGAACATGAGTGCCTATCAGTGGCAGGATGATGCCTGGATGGAAAAGCGTAAGGAATGGAACGCTTACCGCAGCCCCGTGAATATATACGAAATGCATCTGGGCACCTGGCGGCAGCCGGCGCCGGAAGTGTTTTACACCTATCCCGAAATAGCGGACAGGCTGGTGCCCTATGTGAAAAAGATGGGGTACACCCATGTGGAATTTTTGCCGGTAATGGAACATCCCTTTGACGGCAGCTGGGGGTATCAGGTAACGGGGTATTTCAGCCCCACCGCCCGATATGGTGATCCGGACGGCCTGAAGGAACTGATCGACCGGCTGCACCGGGCCGGCATCGGCGTGATATTGGACTGGGTGCCGGCCCATTTTCCCCGGGACGAAATCGGCCTGCGCCGGTTTGACGGCACACCCTGCTATGAACACCCTGATCCCTTGCGGGGAGAGATGCCCCAGTGGGGAACCATGTTGTTTGACTATGGCCGGGGGGAAGTGTGCTCTTTCCTTACCAGCAATGCTTTGTTCTGGCTGAAGGAATACCATGCAGACGGCCTGCGCTGCGATGCGGTGAGCTGCATGCTCTACCACAATTTCTGCAAGGAAGACGGAAATTGGACGCCCAACCGGGATGGCGGCAAGGAAAACTATGAGGCCATTGATTTCATCCGCCGGCTCAATGCGGCGGCGTACCGGGAATGCCCCGGTATCATGATGATCGCCGAGGAAGCCACCGCCTGGCCCATGGTAACAAAACCCACGGATATGGGCGGCCTGGGCTTTGGGTTCAAGTGGAATATGGGCTGGATGAACGATACCCTGTTCTACATCGAAAAGGATCCCGTCTACCGCAAGTATCACCATGATAAAATGACGTTTTCTCTCTACTATGCGTTTTCGGAAAGCTATGTGCTGCCCTTTTCCCATGATGAAGTGGTGCATGGCAAGCATTCCATGCTGGATAAAAACCCCGGCGATCTGTGGCAGAAGTTTGCAGGGCTCAGAGCGCTGTACGGCTACACCATGGCCCACCCCGGCAAGAAGCTTTTGTTCATGGGCGGCGAATTCGGCCACTATATCGAATGGAAGGACGATATTGAGCTGGATTGGTTCCTGCTGGCTTATGACAGGCATCCGCAGATGCAAAAGTATGTGGAGAAGCTGAATAAATTCTACCGCAGCCATCCGGCTATGTATATGGTGGACGACAGCTGGGACGGATTCAAGTGGCTCAGTGTGAACGATGCGGATAACAGCATTCTGGCTTTCATGCGTTCCGCCGGTAAGCATACGCCCATTGTGAGCGTTACCAATTTCACGCCCCAGTTCCATGGCCAGTACCGCATCGGCCTGCCCTATGATTGCGAACTGACGGAAGTGCTCAATTCCGACAGGGAAGAATTCTCCGGCAGCAATCAGTACAATGCCTGGACCATCCGGGCGGAGGAAGTGCCCTGCAATGATCTGCCTTACAGCTGCAATGTATGTGTGCCGCCCTTGTCCACGGTGTATTTCAAGGTAAAGAAAAAAGCGAAAAAGAAATAATGCAAAAAATGGCCAAATATCTTCCAAATTGGCGAAAAATGTGTTATAATCAATAATGACTAAAAAAGTAAGCCTTTTTGCCCTGCCATCAGCGGTAAAAAGCTTAATAAAGAAGGGAGTTTTTCCATATGCCCGCTAAAAAACGTTGCGTGGCCATGCTGCTGGCCGGCGGCCAGGGAAGCCGTCTGGGCATCCTGACCAAGCAAATGGCCAAGCCTGCCGTGCCCTTTGGCTGCAAGTACCGCATCATTGACTTCCCCCTGTCCAACTGCACCAATTCCAATATTGACGTGGTGGGCGTGCTGACCCAGTATCGTCCTTTGGAACTGAATGCTTATATCGCCAGCGGTGCACCCTGGGATCTGGACCTTGTGTCCGGCGGCGTATTTGTGCTGCCCCCCTATCATTCCGGTGCCAGCGGCGAATGGTACAAGGGTACCGCCAATGCCATCTATCAGAACCTGGCTTTCATCGCCCAGTATAACCCCGATTATGTATTGATCCTTTCCGGCGACCATATCTACAAGATGGATTATGCCGCCATGATCAACCATCACGAAAAGATGGGCGCCGATGCCACCATCGCCGTGCGCCAGGTGCCCTGGGAAGAAGCCAGCCGCTTTGGCATCATGAATACCGACGAAAACTTCAACATCGTGGAATTCGAAGAAAAGCCCAAGAATCCCAAGTCCAATAACGCCTCCATGGGCGTGTATGTGTTCACCTGGGAAAAGCTGCGCAAGTACCTCATTCAGGACGAAGCAGACCCCACCTCCTCCAACGACTTTGGCAAGAACATCATCCCCGCCATGCTGGGTGACGGCCAGAAGATGGTAGCCTATTCCTTCAACGATTACTGGAAGGACGTGGGGACCATTGAAAGCCTGTGGGAAGCCAATATGGACCTGCTGGCCGACAAGCCGGAAATTGACCTGCATGACAAAAAATTCCGCATCTATGCCCGTAACCTGGGCATGCCGCCCCATCACATCGTGGACGGTGCCGTGGTGGAAAATTGCCTGATCACCGAAGGCTGCGAGATTATGGGCTGTGTGAAGCATTCCATCCTTTCTTCCGGCGTGATTGTGGAAGATGGCGCTGAAGTGATCGATTCTGTGATCATGCCCGGTGCTGTGATCCGCAAGGGTGCTGTGGTCCGCCGTGCCATCGTGGCCGAAAATGCGGAAGTGACATCCGGCTGCGTTGTGGGCGAAAACGAAGGCCTTATTGCTGTGGTGGGCCCCGGCGTGAAAATGCCTGAAAACACCCAGGTCAAGGCCGGCGAACAATACGCCGAAAATTAAGGAAGGGGGAAGAGACAATGAAAAGCATGATGGGTATCATTTATACCGGTGAACGCGACGCTCAGCTACGTGAACTGACCACCAACCGCGCCGTGGCTGCCGTGCCGATTTACGGCCGCTATCGTCTGATTGACTTCCCGCTGTCCGCCATGGTTTCCAGCGGTATCCGCAATGTGGGCGTGATCCTGCAGCGCAATTACAACAGCCTGATGGACCATCTGGGCTCCGGCCGCGAATGGGACCTGCACGGCAAGCGCAACGGCCTTGTGATGCTGCCCCCCTTCATGACCCGGGATAACGTGGGCGTGTATGCCGGCTTCCTGGATGCCGTGCGCTCCAACCTGCATTACCTGCGCCGCAGCAAGGAACGCTATGTGATCGTGACCGACACCCATATCCTCTATTCCGCCAAGTATGACGACATGCTGGCCGCCCACATCGATAAGAATGCGGACGTCACCATGCTCTATACCGCCGATCCTTCCATGCGCCGCAACGGTGCCGGCCGCTACATCGAAGTGGACGAAAACGGCCGCGTAACCGGCCTGGAAGTGGATCCCACCATCGCCCGCATGCCCTATACCTACATGGAATGCATGTGCGTGCGCCGTGAACTTCTGATTGACCTGGTGGACCGTGCTGTTTCCCGCGGCCAGTATCATCTGACCCGTGATCTGCTCATGAACGGCATTTACGAAGGCACCCTGCGTGTGTACGGCTATGAATACACCGGCAAAGCCTGGTTCATCGATTCCGTACAGGCCTATTTCGAAGCTTCCATGGAACTGATGGATGCCGAAACCCGCCGCAATTTCTTCGATACCGATCGCCCCGTGCTGACCAAGCTGCGCGACGAAATGCCCTCCCGCTATGTGGCTGGTGCCAATGTGAAAAACTGCCTGGTGGCCGACGGCTGCGTCATCGAAGGCACGGTGGAAAACAGCATTCTCTTCCGCGGCGTGCATATTGAAAAGGGCGCTGTGGTAAAGAATTCCATCATCATGCAGGATGGCTGCGTGCAGAAGGATGCGGAAATTGACCATTGCATTCTGGACAAACAAGCGGTGATCCGGGAGGAAACCCGGCTCATCGGTCCCCGGAATTATCCCATCGTGGTGGCGAAGGATCTGATCGTGTAATCCGCTTGACCCTTGCCCGCACAAAATGATACAATCATGCAGGGCATAAGTTTCTTGTGCCCTGCATATGCTGTGTTTGGACGTTTTTTGCAATGGCACGGCATGGGTTGCTCATTAACGAACGAGGTGAATGAATATGAAGATTCTCTTTACTGCTTCTGAATGTGTTCCCTTTTGCAAAACCGGCGGCCTGGCGGACGTTGTAGGCGCCCTGGCCCCTGTGCTGGCCAAAAAGGGCCATGACGTGCGGGTGATGATTCCCCTGTACAGCATGATCCCCCAGGACTATGTGAGCCAGATGAAGCATGTGTTGGATTTTGAAGTGGAACTGGGCTGGCGCAAGCAGTATTGCGGCATTGAAGCGCTGGAAAAAGACGGCGTGACCTACTACTTCATTGATAATAAGTATTATTTCGGCCGCAGCTACATCTACGGTATGGGCGGCGATGAATACGAACGCTATGGTTTCTTTGACCGTGCCTGCCTGAACGCCCTGACCCTGCTGGACTTTGCGCCCGATATCCTCCATGCCCATGACTGGCAGGCTGGCATGATCCCGGCGCTTTTGAAAATCCAGTATCAGCACCTGCCCTTCTATGCCGGTATCAAGACGGTGTTCACCATCCACAACCTGCAGTATCAGGGCATTTTCGGCATTCCGGAAGTGCAGGATGTGCTGGGCCTTGGGGATGAAGTGTTCACCAATGACAAGCTGGAATGCTATGGCTGTGCCAATTTCATGAAGGCTGCCCTGGTGTATTCCGATGAAATTACCACCGTCAGCCCCTCCTACGCCGAAGAAATTCAGACGGCGTACTACGGCGAACGGATGGAAGGGTTGCTCCGTGCCCGCAAGCACAGCCTGTCCGGCGTGCTCAACGGCATCGATGTGGGCGAATATGATCCTGCCAACGATCCGCTGATTCCTGCCCGGTACACCGTGGACGATATGAGCGGCAAGGCTGTGTGCAAGGCTGAACTGCAGAAGGAACTGGGCCTGGAAGTAAATGCGGATGTGCCTGTGATCTCCCTGATTACCCGCCTGAGCAATCAGAAGGGTCTGGACCTGATTGACCGTGTGATCGGCGAAATCATGGCCGAAAATGTGCAGCTGGTGGTGCTGGGCATGGGCGATGCCCGGTATGTGAACCTGTTCAGCTGGGCCGAACAGCATTATCCCGGCCGTGTGGCGGCCCGTTTCCGTATGGACGGTGCCCTGGCCCACCGCATTTACGCGGCGTCCGATATGTTCCTGATGCCCAGCCAGTTTGAGCCCTGTGGTCTGAGCCAGATGATCGCCCTGCGCTACGGCACCCTGCCCATCGTGCGCGAAACCGGCGGCCTCAGAGATACCGTGCTTTCCTATAATGAAGCCAATAACGCCGGCAACGGCTTCACCTTCTTCAATTACAATGCCCATGATATGCTCTTCACCATCCGCCGCGCCCTGATGTTCTACAACAAGAACAAGGAAGTGTGGAAGATGCTGCAAAAGCGGGGCATGGAAGGGGATTATTCCTGGGCACATTCCGCGGAAACCTACCTCTCCCTCTATCAGGATATGCTGAAAAAGCCGGAAGAAAAGGGCGAAGTGAAGGAAGAAGAAAAGCCTGAAGTGGAAGTTGTGGTGGAAGTGGCTGTGGAAAAGAAGCCCCGGAAGCGCACCTGCAAGCCCAAGGCGGAAACGGCTGAAAAGCCCGCTGCGGAAAAGAAACCCCGTGCACCCCGGAAAAAGAAGACCGAAGCGTAAGGAATGAATACGGGAGGCGGAAGAAACAGCCGCCTCCCTTTTCCTTGGAGGATGAATACATGGAGAGAATTGCCAGCTTTCAGATCAACCACCTGACCTTGTTTCCCGGGCTCTATGTTTCCCGCCGGGATGAAAAGGGTGGTCAGGTAGTAACCACATTTGACCTGCGCATCACGGCTCCCAACCGGGAACCGGTGATCGACGTACCGGCGCTGCACACCATTGAGCATTTGGGCGCCACCTTCCTGCGCAACCACGCAAAGAAAGGCGATGTGGTGTACTTTGGTCCCATGGGCTGCCGCACGGGCTGCTATCTGCTTCTGTTCGGTGACTGGACGGCGGAAGAAGCCTTCCCGCTGGTGGACGAAATGTGCGAATTCATTGTGCATTTTGAAGGGGATATTCCCGGAGCCAAGCCGGAAGAATGCGGCAATTACAGCGAGCAGAACCTGAACATGGCCAAGTTCTATATCGCCCGGTATCAACAGGAATTGCGGCAGAACAAACGGTTTGTGTATCCCGACTAAAACAAATGTTTGCATTTTTTGCAGCTTTCCTGTATAATATATTCCTGCAATGAAGAAAGGAGGGCGTGTGATGCCGAAAACGCCGGGCATTAAGCCCATCGCACAAAACCGCAAAGCACGCCATGATTACTTCATTGAAGAATCGCTGGAATGCGGCATTGAACTGAAGGGCACGGAAGTAAAGAGCATGCGCCAGGGCAAGGTGAACCTGAAGGAGAGCTTTGCCATGGTGAAAAATGGGGAAGTGCTGGTGCAGGGTATGCACATCAGCCCCTATGAGCAGGGGAACATCTTCAATACGGATCCGCTGCGCCCCAAAAAACTTCTGCTTCACAAAAGTGAGATCCGCAAGCTTGGCGCATTGGTTCAGCGGCAGGGGTACGCCCTGATTCCCTTGGACGTGTACCTGAAAAACGGCCGCATGAAAATGAACCTGGGCCTTTGCCGCGGTAAGCACCTGCATGATAAGCGGGCTACCATGGCGGAAAAGGATGTAAAAAGGGAAATGGAGAGGGCCATGCGGGGCCGTGCCGAATAAAATAAGCGTACTGCCCGGGGGTGTACTGGTTTCGACGGGGATCGTCGGGGGTATGGGAAGCGAGCAGCGGACCCTGGCCGCTTAAAAACGGGGAACTTAAAATTAACTGACAATAATCAGTACGCTTTCGCTGCCTAATGGCGGCGCGTCGGCCCTGAGTTGCCTACGGCTCAGGATCCCGGCGTGATTTAAGTAGGGAACAGGGCCGCCTAAGCTTTGCGGCGTGCCCGGTATCATGAAGCTACTGAAGCTGTAAGCCTGTCAGGGGGCGTGCAGCGGAGGGAATGTCAATATCCTGACTGCGCTCGGAGAAACCTGTACAACTGAATCTTCGGACAGGGGTTCAATTCCCCTCACCTCCACCAGAAAAAACAAACCGCCTATATGGCGGTTGTTTTTTGTGCGAATAAGAGGTGCGGGGAATTGAACTGGAGCGGTAGTGAATGACAGCCCGGTGGGCTGTCAGAGCCGCGGTGACCGAGCCGTTAGGCGAGAGCAATTCCCCTCACCTCCACCAAATAAGACCGAGCATCTTGATGCGAAAAGTATCTGAATGGTCGGTCTGTTATTTTGCTATTTTTACGATACTATGATATAATCAGTTAGACAAACTTGAATTTGACGAGGAAAATGTATATGAAATACAAAGGAACGCTTATTGTTGTTAAAGATTGTAATCGTGCGTTAAAGTTCTATAGTGATATGTTTGGGTTTCAACTTCTTCAAGACAACGATGGGAATATGGAATTGACGAATAATATATATTTACAGGAATTGAAATATTGGGAACAATTCACAAAAAGAAGTGTAATTCCAAACAGCAATCAATCTGAGTTGTATTTTGAAGAGCCCAACATAGAACAATTTGTAGAGCGTCTTGAATCACTTTACCCTGAAATCGAATATGTCAATCACTTGATGATTCACAGCTGGGGGCAACGAGTAGTCCGATTCTACGATTTGGATGGCAACTTAATTGAAGT
>JAFSGG010000055.1 GCA_017434775.1 Clostridia bacterium | reverse complement strand
CGTGAGGCAAACCACCGCTTCTTCCGTTTCGTCCAGCGCTTTGTTTACATCACTTAATTCGGATAAAGGAACAAGGGACAGGCAGGCTTCCTTCCCGGCATCAGACAAGGCAAAGGCAGCCAGCATATCCCGTATTTTTGTGAATTCCAAAACCCGGAGGGCACGTTCGTTCATGGTGCAAATCTCCTTCCATGGGAAAGTATACCTATATTTGGTTTGGGGTTACAAGGGAAAACGAAGAAAATTCATAAACTGTTTACAGCGTTCAAATTGCGTTCACAAAACGCCGTCCGGATAGCGCCCCAAATGGGGCTTTACGGAAAGCGGATCGGCTTTTCTGCCTTGGCGAAGGGCGGAAAAATGGGCCAGAATCTGCCGTCTTTCGGCGGCCGTTTCGGTGGTAAAGGAAACAAGCCAGGTGAAATTCCGGCATTCCGGCAGTTTTTCGGAAAGATCCAGTGGCGTGCCGGCATAGAGGGAAACAATGCATTTTTCCGGCAGCCTTTGGGGCAGGAGCGGATAGGAAACCCCCATCCGGTCCGTCAGGCAGGTATTTTCGGCCCCCTTGCCTGCATCGCACAGCCGGCAATCCTTCCGTCCGCTGCTCAGGCCCATTTTTGTGCGCATGGGGCAGTGATTGAGCACCATCAGCCGGGTGCGGCCGTAAACGGGCAGAATAAGTTCTGCACGGTTTTGAGGCAAAGAAGATAAGAGGCTTCCTTTCATTTCCCGGGAAACGGTGACGGCGGTGCAGCCCAGATGTGCAAGCATGTTCACCGTTTCCGAATTCATCACCGGGACGCCTTCGCCGCAAACGGCGTTTTCGGCAAACAGGCCCAATTGGCCGGGGCTGGACAGGGCGAGGGGAATATGGTATTGCGCCGCTGCTTTTTTCAGGGCGGTCAGGGTTTCGTCATTGCACTGCACCGGCAGGGAAAGCCGGGTATTTCCCGGGAAATGCTGCAAAAGGGGCAGCAAATTTTCCGGGCGATAATCCTGGGGATTCAACCACACTTCATCGGCACCCTGCTGCAAAAGTGCCGGGATTTCATCGAAATCAGCGGTGGAAACCACCAACCGGGGAGAAAATTCTGCTTTTTCAGTGCAGGTGAAAGCGGTACGGCTGCTGCTTTCGACGGTATGGTGATCCAACCGTTCCTGCTCCAGGGCATCCAGTGCATCCCGGCGCAATTGATTCAGTACCGATACCGGCACAAACGCATTTTGGCTTTCCAGATGCAAAGAACGCAGCACAAAAGGCGTGCCGCCGGTTTTTTGCAAAGAACGAAGGGCGCTTTCTTCCGTCAGGGGCTTTTGCAGGCTTTCGCTGCATGAGGGGCCGATAACGGTTGCTTCGTTTTTGCCGTCCGAAACCGTCAGCATCAAGGGACTGCCGGGATAGGCAAACAAAGCAGCATCAAAGGGGATGGGCAGGGAAGTGTTCAGCGCATCGCCCTCGAAAGATTTCCTGGCGGCGGACAGCTGGCTTTCATCATCGGTACGAAGGACGATATCACCGCTTTTTACACCGTCCCGCAGGCGCAGGGCGGCTATGCTCCCGGGCGGGACATCCGGCCCGGAATAGCGCAGGGATTGAGGGCCGATTTCCAACCCATCGCCGTTGTGTAAGGGGCGCTGCAAAAGCACGTCGCAAAGCAGGGCACCGCCTTTTTTATACATGCGCTGCACCTTGCCCAGTTCCATCCCTTCCGGAGTGACCCGCTTTTCGTAAATGATGGCGGCGTCTTCGGCATGGCCGATATAGCCTTTGGTGAAACCGCCCCGGGAGAAAATCTGTTTCAGACGGTCGTTTTCTTCGGGCGTGGCGGGGGTAAATCTTCCTTCCAGCACCTGATCCAGGGCGGTGCGGTAAATTTTTGTCACTTCCGCCACATATTCCGGGCGCTTCAGCCTTCCTTCGATCTTGAAGGAGTGAACGCCGGCATCGCACATGGCTTTGAGTTGATTCCGGGCACAAAGATCCCGGGGGCTCAGCCAGGCGCCTTCCTGGCCCTGATAGGTGTAATTCAGCCGGCAGGGCTGGGCGCACCGGCCCCGGTTGCCGCTGCGGCCGCCGATCATGGAGGAAAACAGGCACTGACCGCTGACGGAAACGCACAGGGCGCCATGGCAGAAGGCTTCCACCTCCAGCCCGGTATCGGCAGCGGCGCGAATATCCTGCAAGGTGCATTCCCGGGCCAATACGATGCGTTTGGCACCCAAACGCTTGACCAACTGTGCTCCATGGGCGTTGTGCAGCGCCATCTGGGTGCTGGCATGGACGGTCAGGGAAGGAAATTCCTCCCGGCAGATTTTCAGAAGCCCCAGATCCTGCAGGATGACACCGTCTGCACGAAGATCGCGCAGCAGGGTAAGGGTTTTGCGCACGTCCGCAATTTCCGGATCGGTGACCAGAATATTCACCGTCACATAGATTTTTTTGCCATGCAGATGGGCAATACCCATGGCGGTTTGAAGCGTTTCCGGATCAAAACCTGCATTTGCCCGTGCACCAAAAGCGGCCGCGCCCAAATAGACTGCGTCCGCTCCGTTGGCATACGCTGCTTTCAGCGCATCCAGGCTGCCCGCCGGGGAAAGGAGTTCGAATTTATTTTGCATTCTTCAATTGCTGCAGTTCTTGCCTGGCCAGCATCAGTTCCCGGCGCAGGCGGGTATTATCGTCCTGGGCGGAGAGAAGCTCATCCGCCATATACAAAGATGCGATGACCGCTGCGTTTTCCCGGTTCATAAAGCCGCCGGCGGATGTTTCGGTGATCCTGCGATCCGCATAGACGGCGGCGCGGCGCACATGCTCCGGCGAATCGGTGCTGGTGATGGTATAATCACGCCCTGCAATCCGCACCTGATAGGCATTGGGCGTATTGGTCAGGCGGCTCATAACTGATCAAAGGGATAGCATTTCCCCTTGGTGTCCACGCGGATGGATTGGATGCGCTGATCTTCCAGGGGCTTATCCCGGAAATCCCGCTTGACGGAAACGATCTGATCGGCAAATTCCATGCCGGTGAGCACCTTGCCAAAAGCGGCATAGGCGCCGTCCAGATGGGGGGAATTGCTGGTCATGATGAAGAACTGGCTGCCGGCGGAATTGGGCATCATGGAACGGGCCATGGAAAGCACGCCGTAGGTATGCTTCAGGGGGTTATTCACGCCGTTCTGGGCAAATTCGCCCTTGATGGAATAGCCGGGGCCGCCGATGCCGATGCCCTTGGGGCAGCCGCCCTGAATCATGAAGCCGGGGATGACCCGGTGGAAAATGAGGCCGTCATAGAAGCCGCTGTTGGCCAGGGTGGCAAAATTGCCCACGGACTGGGGCGCAAATTCGGGGTAGAGTTCGCCGGTCATTTCGCCGCCGTTTTCCAGTTTGATGATAAAAGTAGGGTTCAAAGCTTGTTCACTCATGGAGACAACCGTCCTTTTTTACAAGAATGATGAATTGTTTTCTGATTCAGTTATGAAACCGGTACAATCTATAATAATCCATTTTTTATTTTTTGTCAAATATATGAAGGAACAGAAGATTGTATCTTGCCAAACGGGCGAAAATTGAGTATAATAATCTGACTGAATGTATATGCGGAGGTGCCCATGAACGGCAAAGCCCCATTTGCGGTGCTCAGCACAGTGCCAGCCCTGTTGCGGCTTGGTTTTTTTGTGCTGGTGTATCAGGGGCTGTTGGCGGCGGATGGGCTGTTATCCGCGCTGCTGCTTGGCTGTGCTGCGCTGGTATGGGTGTTTATGCTGATGCCCGGGCGTTTTATGCTGGGGCAAATGCTGCGGCAGGATTCCGATAAACAAAAACTACCCTATATCCAGGCGGTGGTGATGGGCCTTGTACGGCTGGGACGGGGCCTTTTGTACGGCTTGCCGGTTGGGTTTGTGCTGGGATGGGTGCTGCGCCAATACCATACGGTTAACGGTCAGGAATTCGGCCGGATGATCAAACGCTTTTCCTGGGTTTTGCTGAAGGCACCGGAAAACACCACGCCGGATGTGGGGATGATGGGCTTTTTGATGGTTGTGCTGCTGCTGGGCATGTATTTTGTTTTGGGCTGGCGGCAGGATATGGCCATGGAATATACAAAACAGAGCCGCTCTTTGCGCAATAAATTGTCGGATGCCCGTCAGGTGCGTGAAAAGGGCGAAGGAAAACTGGGACGTGTATCGCTGGTCAATGCGCTGCTGATGGCAGTGTCATTCGTTGCAGTGGCGGCGGTGGTGTTATTGTCCGTATGGCCGCAGCTGCAGGCGGCAGACGGCCTGTTTGCCCTGGCACAGACCGCCCTTGAAATGCTGGATACACCGCTGCCCCTTGGTACGCTGATCGCCATGGCGCTGGTATACCTGATGGTGTGTCAGCCCCTGTGCATGCTGCGCAAAATGCGGCTTGCCCGGGCTGTGCAGGAAATGGAACGGAGAATGTGACGGATGCGGCTGGATAAATTGCTTTCAAACCTTGGGGTATCAAGCCGCAGCGCCTGCCGGGATCTGATCCGCAAGGGCAGGGTATCCGTCAATGGCAGTGTGTGCCGGGACGGTGCTTTTCATGTGCCCGACGATGCGGAAGTGGCCCTGGACGGCAAAAAAATGGATACCCGGGTGGAACGGCATCTGATGCTGTACAAACCGGCCGGATGCCTGACGGCTGCGGAAGACAAAAGCAGCAAAACGGTGATGGATCTGCTGCCCAACCAATACCGCACCCTTGGCTGCATGCCGGTGGGGCGGCTGGATAAGGATACCACCGGCCTTCTGATCCTGACCACCGACGGGGACTTGGCCCACCGGCTGATCACGCCCCGTTATCATGTGGACAAGGTATATTTTGCCCGGGTGGATGAACCTTTGACGAAAGAAGACGAAACAGCGTTTTCCCAGGGCATTGAACTGAAAGACTTTACCTGCATGCCGGCCAGGCTGGAGAGGGTGGAAGACACCTTGGGAAAAGTAACCGTGCAGGAAGGAAAATACCATCAGGTGAAACGCATGTTCGGTGCCCGGGGGAAAAGGGTGCTGCAGCTGCACCGTGCTTCCTTTGGTACGCTGGTATTGGACGAACAAATGCAGCCCGGGGATTTCCGGGAACTGACGGAAAAGGAGACAACTGCCCTGTACCGGGCGGCGGGAAAAACCAATGAATGATCATTACTACACCACAAGCCCGGACAGTGCCCATCATTATCAGGCCTGCCGGCATGAATACCGGGGCGTATCGCTGCAGTTTATGACGGACGCCGGGGTATTTTCCAAAGGGGAAGTGGACTTTGGCACCCGGGTGCTGCTGGATGCACTGCCGGAGGATGTTTCCGGAAGGGTGCTGGACCTTGGCTGCGGCTGGGGCTGCGTTGGGGTCAGCGTGGGTAAAAGATGGCCGGATGCACAAATTGTCATGTGCGATGTGAACGAGCGGGCGCTGGGACTGGCCAAAGACAATGCCAAAAAGAACGGCGTGCAGGCAGAAACCTACCTCAGCGACGGCCTGACAAATGTGCCGGGTCAATTCCGCTATGTGATCACCAATCCCCCCATCCGGGCAGGAAAACAGGTGATTTACAGCTTGTTCAGCCAGAGTGCTGCGGCGCTGGAGGAGGGCGGCGAACTTTACATCGTCATCCGAAAACAGCAGGGGGCGGAATCGGCCATCAAATATCTGAAAACCATTTTTGATCAGGTGGAAACAATCGACAAAAGCGGCGGCTTCTGGGTGATCTGCTGCCGGGGAGGACAAAAAGATGCTGTATAACCGGGAATTTTTTGACAAAGGTCTGGAAAGAAGACACACCGGCTGTGAAAAATGGGACGCGGACTTTATTCACGTGGACACTTTGGCGCTTTGGGTGGCGGATATGGACTTTGCCTGTGCCGAGGGCATCCAGAAGGCCATGATGGAAAGGGCCATGCATCCCTGCTTTGGCTACAACAGCGATGAACAGGCCTATGTGGATGCGTTTTGCGGTTTTATGCACAGACGGCATCAGCTGGAAATCCATGGGGATGAAATGCTGCGGCTGCCCTGCGTGGTGACGGGCCTGAAAACCTGTGTTCAGGCGTATACCGAAGAAGGGGATCCGGTGGCCATTTTCAGCCCCTGCTACGGTCCTTTTGCCATGTCCGTGGAAAGCAATGGGCGAAAACTTGTCAGCGTGCCGCTGCTGTTGGATGATGAAGGCGCCTATCACATGAACCTTTCCGGCATGGAAGAAGCACTGAAAGGCGGTGCCAAGCTGATCCTGCTTTGCAATCCCCACAACCCGGCGTCCCGGTGCTGGGAGAAGGATGAACTGGAAGCGCTGGCCAAATTGGCTAAGGATTATGGGGTAACCCTGGTCAGCGATGAAATCCATGCGGATTTTGTATATAAGCCCCACAAATTCACCTCCATGCTGCAGGTGGAAAAAGAGAACGTGGTGGCCCTGTTTGCCGCCAGCAAGACGTTCAATATTGCAGGCTTGCAGCAGGCGCAGCTGGTAACTGCGAATAAAGCGCTGCTGGAAAAGGCAGAACAGGTGCTCAACCGTAACGGCATCGCCTGCGGCAACACCATGGCGCTGGTGGGCACCATGGCGGCCTATAACGAAGGGGAAGAATGGCTGGACGGCCTGATGGAATACCTGGACGAAAACCGGCAGGCACTTTCCGAATATGTGAAGGAATATCTGCCCAAGGCGAAACTGACCCCCATTTCCGCCACGTATCTTGCCTGGCTGGATTTGAGGGCATATGGAAAAACCTGCGATGAACTGAAAGAATTGTTTGACCGCCATGGCATTGCGCTGACGGGCGGCACGTTCTTTGGTGCAGAAGGGGAAGGTTTCATGCGGCTGAACTTCGGCTGCAAAAAGGCGCTGGTTCTGGAAGGAATCAAACGAATTGCGAAAGCATTGGAGGAATAAAAAGATGTTGAACAGGATTGATCAGCTGCTTGAAAGCTACCGCGAAGAAATGATTGCTACCCTGCAAAAGTGGGTACAGATTCCCAGTGTGACCAGCGAAGCGGCTCCCGGGGCTCCCTTTGGCGTGGAAAACCGCCGGGCGCTGGATGTGGCCATGGAAGACTGTGAACGCATGGGCATGAAAACCGAAATTTTTGACGGCTATGCCGGTCATGCGGATCTGGGCGAAGGGGACGATTACGAAGCCCTGGGCATTCTGGCCCATCTGGACGTAGTGCCCGTTGGCGACGGCTGGACGGTGGAGCCCTTCGGCGGCCTGGTGAAGGACGGCAAGATATACGGCCGCGGCACCAGCGATGATAAAGGCCCTGCCATTTCCGCCCTGTTTGCCATGCGCGCCGTGAAGGAAGCCGGCATTCCCCTCAAGCGGAAAGTGCGCCTGATTCTGGGATGCGACGAAGAGCAGGGCAGCAGCGATATGGTGTATTACAAAGAACACGCTACCATGCCCCGTTCCGGCTTCAGCCCGGATGCGGAATACCCGGTGATCAATATTGAAAAGGGTGGCTGCCACCTGATGATTTCCGGCAAGCAGGCCGGTTTGAAAGTGCTGGAAATGAATGTGGGCGAACGGGCCAATGTGGTGCCCGGCTTTGCATCTGCCCTGGTGGAAGGGAATAAAGCGCTGGCCGAAAAGGTAAATGCCATGGCCAAAGAACTGCCTTATCCCGTTTCTGCCCGGATGGAAAACGGCGCTGTGCGCATTGATACCGTGGGCGTGACCGGCCATGCCGCCATGCCGGAGCACGGCCGCAACGCCATCGGCCAGCTGGTGCTGCTTTTGAAAGACCTGGGCGCCGAAGGCATTGTGGGCTTGCTGGCTGATAAAATCGGCATGACCTGCTACGGCGAAAATCTGGGCATTGCCATGGAAGATCAGATTTCCGGCAAGCTCACCTGCAGCATGGATATCATCCGCACCGAAGGGGATACGGTATCGGCTACCATGGATATCCGTTACCCGGTGCTGTTCAATCTGGATGCCGCCCTGTCCCTGATGCAGAGCGGCATGGAAGGCTATGAAGTGGTGAATCTCCACAGCCGCAAGCCCCATTACGTCAGCGCTGATACGGAACTGGTGAAGGGTTTGCTGGATGTGTACCACGATGTGACGGGCAACGAAAAGAAGGCCATCGCCATCGGCGGCGGCACCTATGCCCAGAGTATGGATGAAGGCGTGGCCTTTGGCGCTCAGTTCCCCGGGGAACCGGAAATGGCCCATCAGGCAGACGAATTCCTGTCCCTGGATAGTCTGTTTGGCAGTGCGAAAATTTTTGCCCGGGCCATTGTGCGGCTGGCCGGGAAATGATGAAGCGGCTGGACGCGGCATTTTTTGAACGGGATGCTTTGCAGGTGGCTCCGGAACTGGTGGGCATGCTGATCTGCCGGAAACTACCGGAAGGACAAGTGAAAAAAATGCGCATCACGGAAACGGAAGTGTACCGGGGTGAGGAGGATCAGGCCTGCCATGCACGCTTTGGCAAAACCAAGCGCACGGAAATGATGTACCGGAAGGGCGGCTATGCCTACATTTATCTGGTGTATGGCCTGCATCATCTGTTCAATGTGGTGACGGGCAAAGCGGATGAACCCCAGGCAGTATTGATCCGGGCAGCAGAAAAGCCGCTGGACGGCCCGGCCAAATGGACAAAGCATATGCAAATTACTACAGAAAAAAACGGCTTGTATTTACCGGATAATAACGAAATATGGCTGGAAGATGACGGATACCGCCCGGAGGTGCGTACTGCGCCCCGGGTGGGTATCGATTATGCCGGGGAAGTGTGGAAAGCAATTCCCTGGCGTTTTATCGCAATTGAAGGAGGAAAATAATATGTCTTTGGATCCCATCCGTATGTCCCCGGCTTACCGCTATGGTGCCATGACTCCCTGGGGTGGCGATAACCTGCAATTGATTTTCGGCAAGGATATTCCGGATGAACGCACAGGGGAATGCCTGGAAGTGAGCGCCATTCCCGGGCTGGAAAGCCGGGATGAAAAGGGCAATACCCTGCCGCAGCTGATTGAAAAATATGGTGAAAAGCTGGTGGGCACCCATGTGAAGGGCGTATTTCCGCTGCTATTGAAACTATTGGACGCAAAGGACACCCTCAGCGTGCAGGTGCACCCGGATGATGCATATGCTGCAAAGGTGGAAAACAAACTGGGAAAAACGGAAGCCTGGTATATCCTCTATGCGAAGGAAGGGGCGGAGCTGGTATACGGTGTGAACCCCGGACTGACCCGTGAAACGCTGACGGCCCATTGCCTGGCCGGCAAAGCGGTGGAAGCGGATTTGCGCAGGGTAAAGGTAAAGGCAGGGGAAACCTATTTCATTCCGGCCGGTATGGTGCATGCCATCGGCGGCGGCATTGTGCTGTATGAAATTCAGCAGTCCAGCGATGTGACTTACCGTTTTTATGACTGGGACCGGACAGATAAAGAGGGGAAAAAGCGGGAACTGCACATTGAAAAGGCCGTGGACGTGACGGATCTTTCCGCTCAGCTGGAGAAGGCTGAAGGCAAGCCCGTGGAGCCCGGTAGGGAAAAATTGCTGGAAGAGAAGTATTTCTCTCTGGAAAAATTCACACACTATCAGGGCGTGATCGAAAAGGATGAAAAGCGCTTTGCCATTCTGACGGCGCTGAAACCCTCCCGGCTTTTCTGGGAAGGCGGCGAAATGCAGCTGCAAAGCGGCGAAACAGTGCTGCTGCCGGCAGACGGACACACCCTGGTATTGGATACGGATGAAGCCCTGATGAGCTACCCTACGGTGTGATAAATGTAAAAAACAGAAAAAAAGACGCCATAATGTACAAATTGTGGCGTTTTCCTGCTTGCAAAGAAGCACAACATCTGGTATGATAAAAAGAAGCAAGGAGCGTATATTGATGCAAG
This sequence comes from Clostridia bacterium, assembly GCA_017434775.1. GTDB lineage: Bacteria > Bacillota > Clostridia > Christensenellales > Aristaeellaceae > RUG563. Next base: position 3,989 of record JAFSGG010000055.1, on the reverse strand, counting down.
AAATGAACATGCTGCAAAAGCAATACCCGGATCTGACAGTACAAAAGGACGTTCTTCTTTCCGGATACACCACACTGCGGGTGGGCGGAAAAGCGGATTATTTACTGACGGCAGAAACGGAAGAAACCATTTGCGGCGTACTGCGCTTTTTGCAGGAAAAAGGGATTCCGTATCTGCTGATGGGGAACGGAAGCAATCTGCTGGTGAAGGACGGCGGCTTCCGCGGTGTAGTGGTTCGGTTCGGTAAAGAATTTGGTACGATTACAAAAACGGATGATGGTCTGTATGCTCAAAGCGGCGTGCTGATGAGCCTGCTTTCCAAAGCAGCGTTGGATTATGGCTACACCGGGCTGGAATTTGCCCAGGGCATTCCCGGCACAGTGGGCGGCGGTATATATATGAACGCTGGTGCCTACGGCGGAGAAATGAGCCAGGTGGTGAAATATGTCCGTTTGTTTGACGGCGAAAAAATCACGGATGTGCCCGGGAATGAAATGAACTTCGGTTATCGTCACAGCCTGGCTATGGATCAGCAGGCCGTGGTGCTGGGCGCGGCTTTTTCTCTGGAAACAGGCGATAAGGGCGAAATTGAAGCGAAAATGAAGGAATTTGCCCAGCGCAGAAGGGATAAACAACCGCTGGAATATCCCAGTGCCGGTTCTTTCTTCAAGCGGCCTGCAGGGCATTTTGCAGGAGCCTTGATTGAACAGAGCAACCTCAAAGGCGTCAGCTGCGGCGGTGCCCAGGTGAGCGAAAAACACGCCGGGTTCCTGATCAATACCGGAAACGCCACGGCCAGTGATTTTCTGAATCTGATGGAGAAAGTACAGACTGAAGTCTATAATAATTTTCAAGTGCATCTGGAAAACGAAGTACGCATTGTGGGGAATGATGAATGAGCTTTTCAGCAGGGGTAAAGGAGGAATTGCTTCGCACACAGCCGGAAAAAACGTGCTGCATGCTCAGTGAGATCAGTGCCTATACCCAAAGCATCGCATCCCTGCGGCTGGCTGGCGGCGGCCGGATCAAAGTGGTTTATGAAACGGAAAATGCTGCATTGGCCAAGCGGATTTTCCTGCTGTTGAAAAAGCGGCTGGAAATCACAGCCACCCTTTCCTTTGCCCGGTATCCACGGCTTGGCGGACGGCGGGCGTGCCTTTTGACCGTCAACGAGCAGGACAGCCGGCATTTGCTGGTATCCTTGCGGATGATCCGGGAAGAGGAGGGCGGCGACGTTTTCAAGGGCGTGCCCCGGGCGGCCATGACAAGGCGCTGCTGCCGTTCAGCTTTTTTACGGGCAGCCTTCCTGGGTGCCGGCGCCATGACCAACCCGGAGAAAGGCTATCGGCTGGAATTTGTGTCTTCCGAAAGCCGGGCTGATATTCTGACCGGCATTTTGGAAAAAAGCGGCCTTTCCTGTCACACTACGGACAGGCGGGGCAGCCGCATTGTCTACATCAAAAAGGGGGACGATGTGGTGGGGTGCCTGGCGTTGATGGGCGCCCATCAGGCCCTGATGGAAATGGAAAATATCCGCATCAATCGGGACTCCCGGAACCTGGCCAACCGGGCTACCAATTGCGACCAGGCCAACCTGAACAAACAATTATCTGCCGGGGCTAAGCAAGCGGCAGCTATTACTGCTTATTCGCTCAAGCATAGTTTAGCGGGGCTTCCCAAAGATTTGCAGGAACTGGGCCGGCTAAGGATGCTGAATCCGGATGTGAGCCTGACGGAACTTGGCGGTATGTTATCCACGCCGGTGGGCAAATCCGGCGTAAATCATAAAATGCGCAAACTGATGAACCTGATAACGGAAGAGACAGACGAAAACGAAGGTGAAAAAGAATGATCCGTTGTCCATTGGATCTGTCCAAGGTCACACCGCTGAACCGGCTGCAGATTGAGCGGCTGGTAAGGCTGGCCGGGCGGTATTCATCCCGGGTGCTGTATGAACATAAAAACCGTATGATCAACGGCAAATCCATGCTGGGGCTGCTTTCCATGGGCGTCACCGGCATGGATGAAGTGATCCTGACGGTGGAAGGGGAAGACGAAGAAGCTGCGGCGGAAGCCCTGCGGCTGGCCCTGGAAGAAGGGGTGGCACCGCCCAAAGATATGAGCGACGCCGATAAACTGGTGCAATACATCAAAGAAAAGTACCAGGAAATACTGAATGAGAATATGGTGGGTATTTATCTGCACGGCTCTTTGGCGGCGGATTGTTTCCACTGGGAAAAAAGCGATATCGATTTTCTGGTGGTGGTCAATGAAGAACCAGCGGTGGAAAAGAAGATCGCTCTGGTGGAAAAGCTGTATGCCATCGGCAGGGATGCGCCGCCGGCCGGCTTTGAAATGAGCGTTGTGCTGGCCAAGGATTGCAAGGAACCCAAGCCGCCCATGCCTTATGTGCTGCATTACAGCAATATGCATAAAGAGGCGTACGAAAAAGATCCCCGGGGCTATTGCGAAAACATGCATGGCACCGATCCGGACCTGACTACCCACATTCTTTCCCTCCATGCTTATGGGGAAACGGTGCTGGGTCCGGGCATCAACCGGGTGTTTGGCTCCATTCAGAAGGAAGATGCCATGGATGCCATCCGTGCGGATCTTTCTGATGCCGCGGAAGGGCTAGACAGAAACCCGGTGTATGTGGTGCTGACCCTCTGCCGGGCGTTGGCCTATTTTAGGGAAGGGTTGGTATTGACCAAAAAAACCGGCGGCGAATGGGCGCTGAAAAATTTGCATCACCGCTATCAGGGGGTTATTCAGGCGGCGTTGAATGCTTATAACGAAAGCCGGGAAATGTATTTTGACCGGGAGAGGGCAGAAGACCTTTGCTACGACGCCATGGAAGAAATGAGCTGAGAATAAAATGCAATGCAAATGAACAATGGGCCGCGGAAAGCTGCGGCCTATTTTATTTTGAAATGATACGAAAAACGCAAAAATTCAGGAAAAAAATGCGGAAAACCTGTTGACAACAGAAGGCTTGTGTGATATTATTATTGACGGCTTGAAAGAGCCTGTGCCAAAGACAGCCGGTGCACCCGGGGCCTGTAAGAGGGGCAACCTTTGTATAAGAGGAGAAACCTTGTAAAGGTCATGGTGCTTAAAGGGTTAAACCGCCAGCCGAGGTGCGAGGAAGCATGATTTCATTATGATTATTTATGCCCTTGTGCCCATGCACAGGGGTTTCTTTTATTCATAGCCGGACGGAAGGTGAAATAGAAAATGAGCAAGAATCTTGAAATCAAGAAGGCAGCCGTAGCCGAAATCGTTGAAAAGTTCAAGAGCGCCCAGTCCATGGTTGTGTGTTCCTTCAATGGCCTGAACGTGGAAAAGGTGACTGAACTGCGTAAGCTGTGCCGTGAAAAGAACGTGCAGTATTGCGTGCTGAAGAACCGTCTGGTGCTGCGCGCCATGCAGGAACTGGGCATCACTGGCCTGGAAAACCTGATGGAAGGCCCCAACGCTTTCGTGTTTGGTACCGGTGACGTGACGGACGCTCCCAAGGTGATCAATCAGTTCATCGAAAAGAACAAGCTGCAGTCTCTGGAAATCAAGGGCGGCCTGATGGGCGAAGAAGTGCTGGATGCCAAGGGCGTCAAGGCGATCGCTGCCCTGCCCGGCCGGGAAGAACTGCTGGCCACTCTGGTTGGCTGCCTGGTATCTCCCGTGTCCTCTCTGGTGGCCGTTCTGGACGAAATTGCCGAAAAGAAAGCTGCCTAATCCCCTTAGCCGCATGATTGCATGCGAACAAACGATTTAAAATCAACCTACAAATAATGGAGGAAAATACAATGACTCATCAGGAAATTCTGGACGCCATCAAGGCAATGACCCTGCTTGAAATCAAAGAACTGGTTGACGCCATGAAGGAAGAATTCGGCGTGACCGGCGCTATCGCCGTTGCCGGCGGTGCTGCTCCCGCTGCCGCTGCTGCTGCTGAAGAAGAAAAGACCGAATTCGACGTGGTTCTGGTT